>NZ_PSWB01000003.1:0-192859 GCF_002931865.1 Rathayibacter sp. AY1C7
TTCCAAAGGAATCCCAACCCGATCCGAAGATCAAGGCCGGGGTATAAAATTGGCATTGAACATAGTGCACGCTGTTGAGTTCTCAAGAATCGGACACATCCCGCCTCCACACCAGAACGGTGCTTCACAACGAAAGTGATCGAAGATTAATGTACGAGGGCGTGAGCCACTCGATTTGTCTTGCTTGCCGAGACCGGTTAGGCTTGTCAGAACCGAAGTCCCGATCGCCTCCGTGGCAACTCGACTAACTTAGCACATCCGCAGGCCGTGTCAAGTCCGGCTTCTCCGTGGTGTTCGCTGCACGATCGAGGACCGCACCGCTGCACCGGGCTCGGCCGTGAGGCCTTGCAACGAAGCCGGGACCGTGTCCCGTGGAGGCTTTGCATCTTACGCTCGCGATCCCGCAGTCTTCAAGAGACGAATCTCTAACAGGCCTGGGAGCGAGGGGATGG
The DNA here is from genome assembly GCF_002931865.1 of Rathayibacter sp. AY1C7. NCBI lineage: Bacteria > Bacillati > Actinomycetota > Actinomycetes > Micrococcales > Microbacteriaceae > Rathayibacter > Rathayibacter sp. AY1C7. The sequence goes on from NZ_PSWB01000003.1 coordinate 453, forward strand.
TCCCCGCTTGAGGTGGGCCAGCTGGTCTCGACGCTCTGCGCCTGACTCCCGCTTGCCGCTCCTTTGGGGTGACGAGGAGTTACATTACGTCGGGCCTCGGCCGAGCGGCAAATCGCCTGCGTCCCGGGCGTGTCGCGATTCAAGGGCTCTGCGTCGCTGAGTGTCCGACTCGGTACCCGACACCGGCTACCGGCTACCGGCTACCGGCTACCGGCTACCGGCTACCGGCTACCGAGCTGATGAGACCGCCGATGCCGTCATCGCCCGCGTCCGCTCGTGGAGAGCGTGCACGCGGTCAGCGGACGAAGGCCCCGGCGAAGCTCTTCTTGCCGCGACGGAGGACGGCGATCCCGTCGATCAACGGGAGCTCGCCGAGCGTGACGGTCTCGGACGGGAGGGCGGTGTTGTTCACCGAGAGCCCGCCCTGGGCGAGAGCCCGCCGCGCCTCCCCCGTGCTGGCGACGAGTCCGGTCTCGACGAACGCCTGCAGCGCCGACGTCTCCGGGGTCGCCTCCATCGAGGGCACCGCCTCGAGTGCGCCACGGAGGATGACCGCGTCGATCCCCTCGAGCGAGCCCTTGCCGAAGAGCGCGGCCGACGCGTCGATCACCGAGCGCGTCGCCTCCGCTCCGTGCACCAGCGACGTGACCTCCCAGGCGAGCGCGCGCTGCGCCTCCCGGCGGAACGGCTCGTCGGCGGCGGCCTTCTCCAGGCGCTCGATCTCCGTGCGCGGCAGGAAGGTGAAGATCCGCAGGCGGTCGGCGACGTCGCGGTCGTCCGTGTTGACCCAGAACTGGTAGAACGCGTACGGGCTGGTGAGCTCGGAGTCGAGCCAGACGGCGTTGCCCTCGCTCTTGCCGAACTTGGTGCCGTCGGAGTTCATCACCAGCGGTGTGCCGATCGCGTGGACCGACACGCCCTCCGTGCGGTGGATGAGGTCGGTCCCGCTCGTCAGGTTGCCCCACTGGTCGCTGCCGCCGGTCTGCAGCACGCACCCGTACTGCCGGTAGAGCTCCAGGTAGTCGAGACCCTGCAGGATCTGGTAGCTGAACTCGGTGTAGCTGATCCCCGCGTCGGAGTTGAGGCGGGCGCTGACCGCGTCCTTCTTGAGCATCGTCCCCACGCGGAAGTGCTTCCCGATCTCCCGCAGGAAGTCGATCGCCGACAGCGGAGCGGTCCAGTCGAGGTTGTTGACCAGGCGCAGCCCGTTGTCGCCGCCCGCGGGAACGAACCGGCTCACCTGCGCCTGGAGGCGCTCGACCCACGCCGTCACCGTCTCGCGCGAGTTCAGCGTCCGCTCGGCCGTCGGACGCGGATCCCCGATCAGCCCGGTCGAGCCGCCGACGAGCCCGAGCGGCCGATGCCCGGCCAGCTGGAGCCGGCGCATGACGATCAGCTGCACCAGGTTCCCGAGGTGGAGGCTGGGCGCGGTCGGGTCGAACCCGCAGTAGTAGGTGATCGGCTCCCCCGACAGCAGCTCGCGCAACGCTCCCGCATCGGTCGACACGTGCACCGAGCCTCGCCAGACCAGCTCGTCCCACACGGAGTCGAAGGCGGGGTCGAGCTGCGGGCTCGTCGCGGACCCGGGGAGGTGCTGGTCGATCACCCGACCATGCTACCGTGGCGGGAAGAAGCTGGTCTCCACCAGTCAAGCGCGCAGGCTTGATCTCGGGCGATCAAGTGCGGATACTTGATCGGGGAGGTCCGATGTTCGTCGTCACCGCGGATCAGCGCGACAGCAGGCACGACCACGACCGCGTGGACCAGGCGATCGCGAGCCTGATCGACGACGGTCGGGCGTCGTTCGTCCTGCCCCCGGAGCGGACGGCGGGCGACGAGTTCCAGTGCGTGCTCGACCGGGCCGATGCCGTCGTCACACTCGTGCTCGAGCTGCACCGGACCGGCCACTGGAGCATCGGCCTCGGGATCGGACCCGTCGACCGGCCGCTCCCGGCGACCACGAGAGCGGCGACCGGCGAGGCGTACTTCGCGGCGCGCCGGGCGGTCGAGGCGGCGAAGGGCCGGCCTACGCGCTTCTCCCTCGATCCGGACGCACCGGGAACGGCGGCGCCGGCACCGGCGGACGTCCAGGCGCTGATCGATCCGCTCCTCCTGCTGCGCGACGCGCGCTCCGAGGCCGGCTGGCAGATCGTCGACCTGCTCGAGAGCGGCCTCTCCCAGAAGGATGCGGCCGAGCGCCTCGCCGTCAGCCCGCAGGCGGTCAGCCTCCGGGTCCGCGCGGCGAGTGCTCGGGTCGACGCTCCCGCCCGTGACGCGCTCGCGCGCCTGCTGACAGTGGTCGACCGTACGCTCGACCCCACCGACGAGAGGACACCCCGATGACGGCACCCCCCGGATCCCCCGCCCTGCTCCTCGCCTCCGCGCTGCAGTCCGCCTCGTGGACGGGCGTGGTGCTCGTGCTGCTCGCCGGACTCGCCGGTGCGGTGCTCGCCGTGCGCCTTCGCCGTCCGCAGCTCGCCTGGATCCCCCTCGTGGCGGCGGCCGCCGCCTTCCTGCTCACGGCGGTCGCCGGACCGTCCGCGCCCCCGATCCACTCCGTCCTGGTGGCGGTGCTGGCCTTCGCGCTGGCGATCGCGGGCGGCGGGCCGGTCGTGCTGCTCACCCTCCGGCTCGCGACGGCCGACTCCCGCAGCGGCAGCCACGGCGGCATCATGGTCGCCGGAACCTCCCGCCCCGCCGCCGGGAGCGCGCCCTCGGCGATCGGCCAGCCGATCGAGGTGCTGCGCGGGGGGACGACGATCGGGGTCCTCGAGCGGATCGCGACGGCCGGCGCACTGATGAGCGGTCTCCCCGAGGGGATCGCGGTCGTGGTGGCGATCAAGGGCGTCGGCCGCTTCAGCGAGCTCGCCTCCCCGGAAGCGCGCGAGCGGTTCATCATCGGCACGCTGGCGAGCCTCGCCTGGGCGGCGGCTCTCGGCGTTCTCGCCCGGCTCTACCTCGCGGGCTGAGCTCCGGGCCGCCGCCGGGGCACTGCTCTCCGGTAGGGCGAGACGGTGGGGTCGCCCGGGATGCTGAAGCGCCACGGGAAGTCGTCCCCGCCGCCCGGGCCCGAGACTCCGGTGCGCGGGCCCGCCGCCACGGAGGACGGCCTCTCCCCCGGCAGCAGCTCGAACGCCGCCTCGAGCGGGTCGCCCGACTCGGTGAGACGGACTCCGAGGGCCTTCGCCAGCCGTGCGGGTCCGCGGGCCAGATCCCGGCTGCGAACGGGTCCGCGCCGGATCATCGCGAGATCCTCCCCCGATACGACCTCGCCGGCGCGCAGCAGCACCGCCGACGCCGTGCCCGCCGGGGAGCAGACGATGTTCACGCAGGTGTGCATCCCGTAGGTGAAGTACGCGTACACGGACCCGGGCGGACCGAACATGGGAGCCGTCCGGGGTGTCGGTCCGCGGTGCGCATGCGAGCCCGGATCCTCACCGGTTCCGAGGTACGCCTCGACCTCGGTCAGCCGGACGCCGACCACGCCCTCCGGCGTGCGGTGCAGGAGGACGCGGCCGAGCAGCTCCGGTGCCACCTCGAGGGCCGAGCGCGAGAGATCGGGGAGGTCGGCGCTCAGAAGAAGCTCTGGCCCGACACGAGGGTGATCGCGATCACCGCGACGATGACGACTGCGGCGACGAGCACCAGAGTCCGCTGCTGCCAGGGGCGCAGCGGCGGACGTCCGTCGTCGCCCGGCGCTCCTCGAAGAGTCACGGGCGTTCCCCTCGGAGGGATCCGCGCACGACCCGGACGCGCTCGGTCAGCCGGGCGAGCTGCTCCGCGACGCGGTCGGGAGCCGTGCCGCCGACACCGTCCCGGCTCGCCACCGATCCCTCGATGCTGAGGACGGACCGCACGTCTGGAGTGAGCAGCGGCGACACCGAGGCGAGCGCGGCGTCGTCGAGATCCTCGAGCCCCCTCCCCTGCGACTCCGCCAGCTTGACCAGCTCACCGGTGATCTCGTGGGCGTCCCGGAAGGGCACGTGCTTCTTCACGAGCCACTCGGCCACGTCGGTCGCGAGGGAGAAGCCCTGGGGCGCGAGCTCCGCCATCCGGTCGGTGTGGAAGGTGAGGGTCGCGATCATGCCGCTGAACGCGGGCAGCAGGACCTCGAGGGTCGTCACCGAGTCGAAGACCGGCTCCTTGTCCTCCTGCAGGTCGCGGTTGTAGGCGAGCGGCAGCGCCTTGAGGGTCGCGAGCAGCCCGGTGAGGTTGCCGATCAGCCGGCCGGACTTCCCCCGGGCGAGCTCGGCGATGTCGGGGTTCTTCTTCTGCGGCATGATCGAGGACCCGGTCGAGTAGCCGTCGTCGAGCGTGACGAAGGCGAACTCCCGCGTGTTCCAGAGGATGACCTCCTCCGCGATGCGCGAGACGTCGATCCCGATCATGGCGCTGACGAAGGCGAACTCGGCGACGAGGTCGCGGCTGGCCGTCCCGTCGATCGAGTTCGGCACGCTCGACGCGAAGCCGAGATCGCGGGCGACCGCCTCGGCGTCCAGGCCGAGGGTCGAGCCGGCGAGGGCGCCCGAGCCGTAGGGCGAGACGTCCGCCCGGACGGCCCAGTCCCGCAGGCGCTCCAGATCGCGCAGCAGCGCCCAGCCGTGGGCGAGCAGATGGTGCGCGAGGAGCACGGGCTGAGCGTGCTGGAGGTGGGTGCGCCCGGGCATGATCGCTGTCGGGTGCGCCGACGCCTGCGCGGCGAGGGCGTCGATGAGCTGCACTACCAGCTCCGAGACGAGCGCCGCGTGGTCGCGGAGGTACATCCGGACGAAGGTGGCGATCTGGTCGTTGCGCGAGCGCCCCGCGCGGAGCTTGCCGCCGAGCTCGGGACCGGCTTCGAGCATCAGGCCGCGCTCGAGGGCGCCGTGCACGTCCTCGTCGGATTCGTCGGCGGCGAAGCTCCCGTCGGCGACGGCAGCCTCGAGCCGGTCGAGCGCCGCGAGCATCGCGGTGAGCTCGGCGTCGTCGAGGTAGCCCGCTCCGGCGAGCGCCCGGGCGTGGGCGCGGGAGCCGGCGAGGTCGTAGGGGGCGAGCTGCCAGTCGAAGTGGGTCGATCTCGAGAGCGCGGCGAGCTCGGGCGAGGGGCCGCCGGCGAAGCGGCCGCCCCAGAGGGCTCCGGCCTCGCCCGCGCGGGCGGAGGGTCGTTCCGTCATGGTTCTCCTCGGGTTCGGCTGTCGAGTCTACTGAGCGGCGTCGGCGGTGCCGGCGCGCTCCAGGAGCCACACGAGCAGGGCCTTCTGCGCGTGCAGGCGGTTCTCCGCCTCGTCCCAGATCACGCTCTGCGGGCCGTCGATCACGTCGGCGGTCACCTCGTAGCCGCGATCCGCGGGCAGGCAGTGCAGGAACAGCGCGTCGGGAGCGGCAGCGGCCATCGTGGCCGCGTCGACCCGGTAGGCGCCGAAGGTCGCGACGCGCGCCGCCTTCTCGTCCTCCTTGCCCATCGACACCCACGTGTCCGTGATCACGATGTCGGAGCCGGCCGCGCCCTCGTCGGGGTCGGTCGTGGTGATCGCCGATCCGCCGGTGGTCGCGGCGATGCGCTGCGCATCGGCCAGGACCGCCGCGTCCGGCGAGTACGACTCCGGGGAGACGATGCGGACGTGCATGCCGGCCGTGGCCCCCGCCAGGAGGTACGAGTGCGCCATGTTGCTCGCTCCGTCGCCGAAGAACGTGAGCGTGAGTCCGGCGAGGCGACCGCGGTGCTCGCGGATGGTCAGCAGGTCGGCGAGGAGCTGGCACGGGTGGAACTCGTCCGAGAGCGCGTTGACGACCGGCACGCGCGTGCTGCGCGCCATCTCCTCCAGGCCCGACTGCGCGTAGGTGCGCCACACGATGGCGGCGACCTGGCGCTCCAGCACCCGCGCCGTGTCGGAGGCGGTCTCCTTGCCGCCGAGCTGGCTGCTCGCGGTCGAGATGATCAGGGGGCTGCCGCCGAGATCGGCGATGCCGACCGCGAAGGAGACACGGGTGCGCGTGGAGGACTTGTCGAAGATCACGGCGACGGTCTGCGGCCCGGCGAGGGGCTTCCGGGAGAAGCGGTCGCGCTTGAGCTCGAGGGCGAGGTCGAGGATCTCGGCCTGCTCGGCGGGAGTGATGTCGTCGTCGCGGAGGAAGTGGCGGGTCACGGTGCTGGTCGCTTTCGGTGGAGGTACGGGGTCAGAGGGTCTGCAGTGCGCGGCCGAAGCGCTCGGCGAACTCGGCGACGTCGGCGGCGGTCACCACGAGCGGAGGCGCGAGCCGGATGCTCGAGTCGTTCGCCGCGTTCACGATCAGGCCGGCGTCGAGGCAGGCGGCGGCGAGCTCGGCGGCGACCGGCCGGGTCAGGGCGATGCCCAGGAGGAGGCCCGCGCCGCGGACCCCTCCGATCAGGGGCGAGTCGAGAGCGGTCAGCGCGTCGACGATCTGCGCCCCGCGCTCCCGCGCGTTGCCGAGAAGGTCGGCGCGCTCGATCTCGGCGAGCACGGCTCCGGCCACGGCGGTCGCGAGCGGATTGCCGCCGAAGGTGCTGCCGTGGTGGCCCTTCTGCAGGAGGTCGGACGCCTCGCCGAAGGTCACCAGCGCTCCGACGGGGAAGCCTCCGCCGAGCCCCTTGGCCAGGGTGACGGCGTCGGGCAGGATCCCCGCCTCCTGGTAGGCGAACCAGCGTCCGGTCCGCCCGACCCCGGTCTGGATCTCGTCGACGATGAGCAGCGCGCCGTGCTCGCGGGTGAGCTCACGCGCGCGCTCGAGGTAGCCGGCCGGCAGCGGGATGACGCCCGCCTCCCCCTGGATGGGCTCGACGATCAGCGCGGCGACGGACTCGTCGAGAGCCGCCTCGAGGGCCTCGATGCTCGCCTCGAGGTGCTCGACCCCTCCCGGCATCGGCTCGAACGGCGCGCGCATGGCCGCCTTGCCGGTCAGCGCGAGCGCGCCCATCGTCCGCCCGTGGAACGCATTCTGCAGCGCCAGGACGCGGTGCCGGCCGCCGGCCGCGTTCAGCCGCGCCAGCTTGAAGGCCGCCTCGTTGGCCTCGGTGCCCGAGTTGGCGAAGTAGACGCGGCCCGTCTCCCCGGCCCCGGTGAGGCGGCGCAGGGTCTCGGCGAGCTCGATCTGCGGGGCGGTCGCGAAGTAGTTGGAGACGTGGGCGAGCGCACCGGCCTGGCGCGTCACGGCCTCGACGAACACGGGATGCGCATGGCCGAGCGAGTTGACGGCGATGCCGCCGAGGAAGTCGAGGTACTCCCGCCCGTCGACGTCCCAGACCCGGCAGCCCTCGCCGCGCTCGAGCACGGCGAGCGGCGGCGCGAAGGTCTGCATCATCGCGGCGGAGTAGCGGTCGCGCGCCGAGCCGGTGCGGGACGCGGTCGTGGGGATGGACATGGTGGCCTTTCGATCGGAGCGGTCCGGCCGCGAGGGCCGACGGTGCGCGCGTCCCGGACGGGACGGGCGCTCGGAGCCGGGGCCGCTGAGGATCAGCGGCCCGACATTCGCTCCCGGTCGCGGGGGTCGAGCGAGGCGACGACCTCGGTGCCGATGCCCTCCGAGGTGAACACCTCGAGCAGGATCGAGTGCGGGATGCGGCCGTCGATGATGGCGGCCTTGGGCACTCCCCCGCGCACGGCGTCGAGGCAGGCGGTCATCTTGGGGATCATGCCCGATTCGAGCGAGGGCAACAGAGCCGCGAGGTCGTCCGAGCGGATGTGCGAGACGAGCGACTCGCGGTCGGGCCAGTCGGAGTAGAGGCCGGCCACGTCGGTGAGGACGACGAGCTTCTCGGCGCCGAGCGCGACGGCCAGCGCGGCGGCAGCGGCATCGGCGTTGACGTTCAGCGACTGCGTGGGGTCGTCCGAGTCGGGGGCGATCGAGGACACGACCGGGATCCGGCCGGCCTCGAGCTGAGCGAGGACGGCGGCGGGATCCACGGCGATCACGTCTCCGACGAGTCCGAGGTCGTGCTCCTCGCCGTCGATCACGACACCGCGGCGGCGGCCGACGAAGAGGCCCGCGTCCTCACCGGAGATGCCGGCGGCGAGGGGGCCGTGCTCGTTGATCCGGCGGACGATGTCACGGCTGATGCTGCCGGTGAGCACCATCCGCACCACCTCCATCGCCTCGGGGCTCGTGACCCGGTAGCCGCCCCGGAACTCGCTCTCGATCCCGAGCCGGTCGAGCATCCGCGAGATCTGGGGCCCGCCGCCGTGGACGACCACGGGGCGGATCCCGGCGTAGCGCAGGTAGACCATGTCCTGGGCGAAGGAGCGCTGCAGCTCCTCCGACACCATCGCGTTGCCGCCGAACTTGATCACCATCGTGCGCCCGTGGAAGCTCTGCAGCCAGGGCAGCGACTCGATGAGCGTCGCGGCCTTCCCGGGTGCGGCGTCGCGCTCGGCGCGGCTCTCGGCCGAGAGGGTGGTGTCGTCGCTCATGGCCGCCTCAGCTCGAGTACGCGGAGTTCTCGTGCACGTAGTCGTGCGTGAGGTCGTTTGTCCAGATCGTGGCCGTCGCGTCGCCGGCGTGCAGGTCGATGTCGACGGCGACCTGCCGAGGGGCGAGGTCGACGAGGTCGCGGCTCTCGTGCGGCTCGCCCGCGAGGCAGACCTGCACCCCGTTCATCGCGACGTCGATGCCGTACGGGTCGAACTGCGCATCGGTCGTGCCCACGGCGGCGAGGACGCGGCCCCAGTTGGGGTCCTTGCCGAAGATCGCGGCCTTGAACAGGTTGCTGCGGGAGACGGCGCGGGCGACGACCACGGCCTCGTCCTCGGTCGCGGCGTTCAGCACGCGGATCGCGACGTCGTGGGCGGCGCCCTCCGCGTCGGCCTGCAGCTGCAGGGTGAGGTCGCGGCAGACCGCGGTCAGGGCCTCGGTGAACTCGTCGGCGTCGGCCTCGACACCGCTGGCGCCGCTCGCGAGCAGTGCGACGGTGTCGTTCGTCGACATGCAGCCGTCCGAGTCGAGGCGGTCGAAGGTGACGCGGGTCGCGGCACGCAGGGCGGTGTCGAGAGCGGCGGACTCGAGGGCCGCGTCGGTCGTGATCACGACCAGCATCGTCGCCAGACCCGGCGCGAGCATCCCGGCGCCCTTGGCCATGCCGCCGATGCTCCAGCCCTGCTCGGAGCGGATAACCGCCTGCTTCGGGACCGTATCGGTGGTCATGATCGCGCGGGCGGCCGCCTCGCCCGCCACGGGTCCCCCGGCGAGCTCGGCGGAGGCGCCGGTCACGCCGGTGGCGAGCTTCGCGAGGTCGAGCTGGTCGCCGATCAGCCCGGTGGAGCACACCAGCACGTCGCCGGCGGACACCTCGAGGCTCTCGCCCACGAGCTCCGCGGTGCGGTGGGTGACCTGGAAGCCCTGAGCACCCGTGTAGCAGTTGGCGCCGCCGGAGTTGAGGACGATCGCCGAGACCACGCCGTCGCGCATCACCTGCTCGCTCCAGAGGACGGGGTTCGCCTTGCAGCGGTTGCTCGTGAAGACCGCGGCGGCGCTCTGCAGCGGGCCGAGGTTCTGCACGAGCGCGACGTCGCGCGCTCCGGTCGACTTCAGCCCGGCGACGACTCCCGCCGCCCGGAACCCTGCTGCTGCGGTGACGCTCACGGCGCGACTCCGTTCACGCTCAGGCCGAGGGACTCCGGGAGTCCCAGGGCGATGTTGGTGGACTGGACGGCCGCGCCCGCGGTGCCCTTGACGAGGTTGTCGATGGCCGAGACGACCACGACGCGGCGGGCCCGCTCGTCCACGGCGAGTCCGATCAGAGCGGTGTTCGCCCCCACCACGTCGGCCGTCCGGGGGAAGGAGCCCTCCGGGAGCAGCTGGACGAAGGTCTCGTCGCCGTAGGCGGTCTCCCACGCGGCGCGCACGTCCTGCGCGGAGACGCCGGGAGCGAGGCGCGCGGTCGAGGTCGCCAGGATGCCCCGGGACATCGGCACGAGGACCGGGGTGAACGAGATCGAGACGGGTCCGGCTCCGGCGAGCAGGAGGTTCTGCCGGATCTCGGGATTGTGGCGGTGCGCTCCGCCGAGGCCGTAGGCGTGCGCGGAGCCGAGGAGCTCGCTGGCGAGGAGGTCGATCCGCAGGCTCTTGCCCGCACCCGAGGGTCCGACGGCGAGGACCGCGACGAGGTCCGACGACTCGATCACTCCGGCGTGCAGGCCGGGGGCCAGGCCGAGCGTGATCGCCGTGACGTTGCAGCCGGGGACGGCGATGCGCCGCACTCCGGCGAGCGCCTCGCGCTGCTTGCGTCCGCCGCCGCCGATTAGCAGCTCCGGGAGCCCGTAGGGCCAGGCCCCGGCGAAGTCGCCCCCGTAGAAGTCGGCCCAGTCCTGCGGGTCGGTCAGGCGGTGGTCGGCGCCGCAGTCGACGACGAGGACGTCCTCGGGGAGGGTCGCGGTGATCTCGCCCGACTTCCCGTGCGGGAGGGCGAGGAAGACGACGTCGTGCCCGGCGAGGTTCCCGATCGTCGTGTCGACGAGGACGAGGTCGCGGAGCGAGCGGAGGTGCGGGTGCACGGCGATGAGGGGCTGACCCGCGTTGGCGTGCGCCGTCACCGTGCGCACCTCGAACTCGGGGTGGTCGGCGAGCAGTCGCAGCAGCTCGCCGCCCGCGTAGCCGCTCGCACCGGCCACCGCCACGGAGAAAGTCATGCCCGAGAGCCTAGCCGGTGCGGGTGCGGGGCCCCGCCCGGCCGAGCCGGACGGGACCCCCGGCCTCACTCGCGGAGTCGGGCGCCGAAGCGCTCCGCCGCCACGGCCACGCCGTTCTCCTTCGCGGCCGTCGCCTCGGCCGCGGTGAGCGTGCGGTCCGGCGCGCGGAAGCGCAGCGCGAACGTCAGCGACTTCGTCCCCTCGGCGAGCCCGGTGCCGCGGTAGTCGTCGACCAGGCGGATCGCCTCGAGCAGCTCGCCCGCCCCCTCGGCGACGGCGGCACGCACCTCGGCGGCCGCGGTGCCGACCGGGACGACGAGCGAGAGGTCCTGGGTCGCGGCGGGCAGCGCGCCCACCGGGCGGGCCACGACGACCCTCCCGGCCCGCGCGATCAGCGGCTCCAGGTCGAGCTCGACCACGGCGACGCGGCGCGGGAGGTCGAGCTCCTCGGCGAGCGCCGGGAGCAGCTCCCCCGCGTGCCCGATGACCGCGCCGTCGAGAACGACCTCGGCGGTGCGGCCCGGGTGCAGCGCGGCGTGGGCCCCCTGGCGCAGCACCAGCTCGGTGCCGGTCGCCGCGGAGACCTCGCGGACCACGTCGAGGGCGTCGCGCCAGTCGACGTCACGGCCGGCGACACCGGGCTGGCGCACGACGGCGGCGCCCGTGAGCAGCGCCGCGAGGTGCCGCGGCTGCGGCGGGATGCCCGCGTTCAGCTCGGCCTCGACCTCCGCGGACGGACGCGCCCCGCCCGCAGGGAGCGCCCCGGAGCCGAACGGGCCGCCGGCGGCCGGGAGGAAGACGGAGCCGAGCTCGTAGACCGCGAGATCCGTCAGGCCGCGCGAGCGGTTGCGGGCCGCGACCTGCACGAGACCCGGCAGCAGCGAGATGCGCAGCTGGCCCGCGGTCGCGTCGAGCGGGTTCGCGAGCGTGATCTGCTCCTGCGGCTCCCCGTCGACCGAGCCGAGCCGGTCGTTGATCGAGCGCGAGAGGAACGGGTAAGAGAGCACCTCGGTCAGACCCGCGGCGGCGAGCGCCTGGGCGAGAGTGCGGCGCAGCCTCTGGCCCGGGGTCAGACCGCGGCCGGGAGGCGCGACGGGCAGGATCGCCGGGATGCGGTCGTACCCGGTGATGCGGGCGACCTCCTCCGCGAGCGAGGCGCGGTCGACGAGGTCGGGGCGCCAGCTCGGCGGAGTCACCAGCAGGCCCGCTCCGCCGGCCTCGACGGAGGCGCCGATCTCGACGAGCGCGCCGCGGATCTCCTCCGGGGTGTACTCCACGCCGATGAGGCCTGCGACGTAGCCGTCCGGCAGCTCGACCGGCTCCGCCGTGCGCGGGTCGGCCAGGACCGAGCCGAGCTCGTCCGCCGTGCCGCCGGCGAGCTCCACCAGCAGCTGCACCGCCCGGGCCGCGGCGACCGAGGCCACCTCGGGGTCGACGCCGCGCTCGAAGCGCCGCGACGCCTCGCTCGGCAGCTTGTGCCGGCGAGCCGTCCGGGCGATCGAGACCGGGTCGAAGTTCGCCGCCTCGAGCAGGACGTCGGACGTGGCGTCCGAGATCTCGGTGCGCGCGCCCCCCATCACTCCGGCGAGGCCGATCGCCCCGCCGTCGTCGGCGATGACGAGGTCCTCCGCGTGCAGGCGCCGGGTCTGGCCGTCGAGCGTCTCGAGGGTCTCCCCCGGCGCGGCGCGCCGCACCACGATGCCGCCCTGCAGGGTCGCCAGGTCGTAGCCGTGCAGCGGCTGGCCCAGCTCGAACATCACGTAGTTGGTGATGTCCACGACGAGCGAGATCGAGCGGACGCCGGCCAGGCGCAGTCGCGCGAGCATCCACGGCGGCGTCGGTCGCGAGACGTCGACGCCCCGGACGACGCGCGTGACGAACACGGAGGCGCCGACACGGCCGCGGATCGGCGCCTCGTCGGCCACGGACACGGGGAAGACGGGCGCCGTCTCCGTGCGCTCGTGCGGAGGGAGCGCCCGAGCGGGGTCGCGGAAGGCGGCTCCGGTGGCGTGGGCGTACTCGCGGGCGATGCCGCGGATCGAGAAGGCGTAGCCGCGGTCGGGCGTCACGTTGACCTCGACCGCGGCGTCGTCGAGACCGAGGAGCGCGACGGCGTCCGTGCCCGGCTCCGGGTCGAGCTCGAGCGAGGCGAGGCGGAGGATGCCCTCGTGGTCGTCCCCGAGGCCGAGCTCGCGGCTCGAGGCGATCATCCCGTCGGACACGTGCCCGTAGGTCTTCCGCGCGGAGATCGGGAACGGCCCGGGCAGGACCGCACCCGGCAGGGACACGACGACCTTGTCGCCGGCCGCGAAGTTGTGGGCTCCGCAGACGATGCCGCGGACGTCCTCTCCGCCGTCGGCGGCCCGCCCGCCCTCCGGGGCCACGCGGACGTGGCACCAGTTGATGGTCTTGCCGTTCTTCTGCGGCTCCGGAGCGAGGTCGAGCACCTCGCCGACGACGACGGGCCCGGTCACCTCGAACCGGTGGACGTCCTCCTCCTCCAGGCCGACCGACACCAGGGCCGCGTGCACGGACTCCGTCGTGACGTCCTGCTCGAGGTCGACGTACTCCCCCAGCCAGCTCAGCGGGATGCGCATCAGATCACCATCCCGTACTGCTCACTGAAGCGGACGTCGCCCTCGACCATGTCGCGCATGTCCTTCACGTCGTTGCGGAACATCAGGGTCCGCTCGATCCCCATGCCGAAGGCGAACCCGGAGTACTCCTCCGGGTCGATCCCGGCCGCGCGCAGCACGTTCGGATTCACCATGCCGCAGCCGCCCCACTCGATCCAGCGGGCACCGCCGACGAAGGTCGGGTGCCAGACGTCCAGCTCGGCGCTGGGCTCGGTGAAGGGGAAGTAGTTCGGGCGCAGGCGGATGCGCGCGTCGTCGCCGAAGAGGATCCGCGCGACGTGCTCGAGGGTGCCGCGCAGGTGCGCCATGGTCAGGCCGCGGTCGACGGCGAGGCCCTCGAACTGCGTGAACACGGGCGTGTGCGTCGCGTCGAGCTCGTCGGTGCGGTACACCCGGCCCGGAGCGATCACGTAGAGCGGCAGCGGGCGCTCGAGCATCGAGCGGATCTGCACCGGCGAGGTGTGCGTGCGCAGCACCAGGTGCGAGTCCACGGGGTCGACGAAGAAGGTGTCCTGCATGGCGCGGGCCGGGTGGTCCTCGTCGAAGTTCAGGGCGTCGAAGTTGAACCACTCGTTCTCGAGCTCCGGCCCCTCCGCGATCTCCCAGCCCATCCCGACGAACACGTCGGCGATCGACTCCTGGAGGAGCGAGAGGGGGTGGCGGGCGCCGCGGCGCACGAAGCTGGCGCCGGCGGTGACGTCCACGCGCTCGGCCTCGAGCGCGGCCGCGTCCTCCGCCTCGACGAGCTCGGCCTCGCGGGCGGCGTAGGCGTCGCCCACCTGCTTGCGGGCACCGCCGACGAGCTTGCCGGACGCCGCCTTGTGCTCGGGCGGGACGGAGCGCATCTGCGCGTTGAGGCGGGCGAGGGCGGACCCCTCGCCGAGGTGGGCGGCTCGGGCGGACTTCAGAGCGGCGGAGTCGCCCGCCGCGCCGATGGCGGCGAGGGCGTCGGCGACCGCCGCGGAGACGGCCTCGTCGGTGATCGGGTTGCTGTCTGACACGATCCCCCAGTGTAGGCGAGGGCCTCCGTCCCCTCCCGCCGCCCGTGCGCGGTGCTCGTCGCGCTCGCCCGCGACCGGCCCCCGTCTGCGCCGACGGCTCTCGAAGCCCCGCCACCGGCGCTGCTCGACCAGCAGGGGCGGGTTCTCGCTACGCCGGGGTCGGAGGCTGCTCGACCGGCAGGAAGCTGGGCGCCGCCGGACGGGAAGACGCCCGGATCGATCGCGGCTCCCCGATCACCACCGCCTCCGCGTCGACGACGCCGGAGCGGAGCACCACCGCTCGATGCGCTGAGCGATCGCCGGACCCTCGAGGCGAACGGAGGAATCGCGTGCGAGCGATTCCTCCTAGCCGGACGCAGGACGCTCTGCGGAACCCGACCCCGTCAGGAAGCCGACCGCGGTGAGGATCGCCCTCGGGCGATCCTCACAGTTCAGTCCTGCACAGCGATCAGCTGCGTGTCCGTCTGCGCGCGGGCTGCGGGGTGGCCGCCGATGGTGCGGCCGCCGCGTCCGCCGCTCTTGGTGCGGATCTCGATCCACTTCGCCAGCCCCGAGAGGAGGAGGCAGATGCCGATGTAGATCGCTCCGATGACGATCGCCGCCGGGATGATCGGGCTGTCGAGGCTCGACTGGTTGCCCAGGTAGCGCGCGTAGTACAGCAGCTCGTTGTAGGTGATGATCGAGCCGAGCGCCGTGTCCTTGAGGGCGACGACGAGCTGGGCGATGATCACGGGCAGCATCGAGCGGATCGCCTGGGGGAACAGGATGAGCCGCATCACGCCGGACTTGCGCAGGCCGATCGCGTAGCCCGCCTCCTTCTGTCCTCGCGGGAGGGCTTCGATGCCGGCGCGGAAGATCTCGGAGAAGACGGAGCCGTTGTAGAGGGTCAGGGCGATGACGACGGCGAGGTAGGGGCTGAGCTTGAGGCCCGCGAACGGCAGGCCGTAGTACATCAGCATCATCAGGATCAGGACGGGGATCGCCCGGAACAGCTCGATGAAGAGCGTGACGGGGACGTTGATCCAGCGCCGGTCCGAGAGCCGGCCGATCGCCAGGAGGAGGCCGAGGACGAGGCTGGCGACGCCCGCCGTGGCGAAGGCCGCGAGCGTGCGGCCGAGGGCGCCGCCGATGCTCTGCCAGACCAGCGGGTAGCCGAACGCGCGCCACTTGGAGGCGTCGAACTGGCCGGACTCCGCGAAGCGCCAGACCACGAAGCCGAGGAACGCCGCGATCAGCAGGACGACGACGACGCCGATGACGCGGTTGCGCACGACGGCCCGGGGGCCGGGGTTGTCGAAGAGGACGGAGCTCATCGGGCGACCCTCCACTTCTTCTCGAGCTGACGTTGGACGAGCGAGAGCAGCGTGACCAGGACCACGAAGACCAGGGCCACCCAGAGGACGACGATGAGGCTGTTCTCGCCGCGCTCGTTGAGGACGCGGACGATGGTGCCCGCCTCCGCGACCGAGAAGCCGGCGGCGACGGTGGTGTTCTTCAGCAGCGCGATCAGGACGCTCATGAGCGGCGGGATCACGGAGCGGAAGGCCTGGGGCAGGACGACCTGCGTCATGGTGAGGCCGAAGTCGAGACCGATCGCGCGGGCGGCCTCGGCCTGGCCGATCGGCACGGTGTTGATGCCCGAGCGCAGCACCTCCGCGACGTAGGTCGCGGTGTAGAGGCTGAGGGCGCAGATCGCCAGGTTCGTGTAGTCCACCTGCGGCAGGTCGAGCTTGGGGTAGCCGAAGGCGAAGAAGAACATCACCAGCGTGAGCGGGGTGTTCCGGATGGTGTTCACGTACACCGTGCCGACCGCGCGGGCGATCGGGACGGGCGAGACGCGCATCGCGCCGACCACCGTGCCGATCAGCAGGGCGAACACGAGCGAGACGCTGAAGAGGATCAGGGTGTTGCCGAAGGCCGGGACGTAGACGTCGAGGTTGTTCAACAGGACATCCATGCGGCTGGCCCTTCTGTCGGAGCGGTGGTGGTGGTCGAGGAGAGGGGACCCCCGGGCGGCGGTCGGGCCGCCCGGGGCGCCTCCTAGTAGTCGTTCACCGCCGGCTGGGTGACGGTCGTGCCGGACTGGCCGAGCGTCTCGTCGTAGATGGCGCTCCAGGTCTCGCCGCCGTCGGTCAGCATGCCGTTGACGAAGTGGCGCAGGGCGTCGTCGTCCTTGGGCAGGCCGATGCCGTACAGCTCGGTGCTGAAGGGCTCTCCGACGACCTTGAGCTCGTCGGGCCGCTGAGCGGCGTAGCCGATCAGGATCGCGCCGTCGGTGGTGACGGCGTCGACGGTGCCGTCGGCGAGCGCGTCCACGCACTGCGAGTACGTGTCGAACTCCTCGGTCTTCACCTCGGGGTAGTTGGTGCGGATGTTCTGGATCGGGGTGGAGCCGGTGGCCGAGCACACGGTGGTGTCGGCGGTGAGGTCGTCCGGTCCGGTGATCGTGTCGTTGTCGGCCGCGACGAGCAGCTGCTGGCCGGTCTCGAAGTAGGGTCCGGCGAAGCCGACCTGCTCCTTGCGCTTGTCGGTGATCGAGTAGGTGCCGACGTAGTAGTCGATGTCGCCGTTCACGATCGACGCTTCGCGGTTGGCCGACGGGATCGCCTTGAACTCGATGGCGTCGGCCGCGAAGCCGAGCGAGGCGGCGGTCCACTTCGCGATCTCGATGTCGAAGCCGGAGCGCTCGCCGGTCGCCGCGTCGAGGTAGCCCAGCCCGGGCTGGTCCTCCTTGACGCCGATGACGACCTTGCCGTCCGCGGTCATCGCGTCGAAGGTCGGGCTGCCCTCGAGAGTGACGTCGGAGGCGACCTCGTACGCGGAGGTCCCTCCCTCGGAGCCTCCACCGGCGCCGCCGCCGGCGGTTCCGGAGTCGCCGGAGCAGCCGGCGAGGGCGAGGGTCGCTGCTGCGAGTCCCGCGGTCATGAACATGAGCCTGGTGCGCATGATCGTCCTTCCTGGGGTTCGGCCCGCCGGAGCGGGCGATGTCGGGTCGGCTCCCGGGTCACGGGTCCGACCTGCCTGGTGGCTGCGGATCGCGCTTCTAGTGCGTGATGAGCTTGGAGAGGAAGTCCTTGGCCCGGTCGGTGCGGGGCGCGGTGAAGAACGACTCCGGGTCGGTGTCCTCGAGGATCTCGCCGTCGGCCATGAACACGACGCGGTCGGCGGCCTTCCGGGCGAAGCCCATCTCGTGGGTGACGACGATCATCGTCATCCCGTCCTTGGCGAGCCCGACCATCACGTCCAGGACCTCGTTGATCATCTCGGGGTCGAGCGCCGAGGTCGGCTCGTCGAACAGCATCACCTTGGGCTTCATCGCCAGCGCCCGTGCGATCGCGACGCGCTGCTGCTGCCCGCCGGAGAGCTGGGCCGGGGTCTTGGCGGCCTGGTGGCCGACGCCGACCCGGTCGAGCAGCGCCGTGGCCTGGGCCTCCGCGTCCTTGCGGGAGAGCCCGCGGACCTTGATCGGGCCGAGGGTGACGTTCTCGAGGATCGTCTTGTGCGCGAAGAGGTTGAACGACTGGAAGACCATCCCGACGTCGGCGCGGAGCGCGGCGAGGCCCTTGCCCTCCTCCGGGAGCTTCTGCCCGTCGATGGTGATGGTGCCGCCCGAGATCGTCTCGAGCCGGTTGACCGTGCGGCAGAGCGTCGACTTGCCGGATCCGGAGGGGCCGAGGACCACGACGACCTCGCCCCGGTGCACCGTCAGATCGATGTCCTTCAGAGCCTGGAAGTCGCCGTAGTGCTTCTGCACCCCGGAGAGGACGACGAGGGGTTCACCGGCGGGAGCGGCGGCGCGCTCGTCTTGCGGGGCTGTGACCATGCCGTCAGAGAAGCACACGGGGATGGGCCGGTCAAATCATGAGGGAATTCTTAACCGAAGGGTAACATCGCGCCCTGTTCTCCAGGTTCGCGGCACCCTCGGCCCGGTTCCTCTCAGGAACGCAGCGCGAAGGCGCTCTCGTACAGGCAGACGGAGGCCGCGGTCGCGAGGTTCAGCGACTCCGCCGCCCCGTAGATGGGCACCGCCACCACGCCGTCGACGAGGGCGAGCGACTCGTCCTCGAGGCCGCGCGCCTCGTTGCCGAAGACCCAGACGGTCGGCTGGGCGAGGTCCCCGCGGGCGCGGACGTCGAGCAGGTCCTCCCCCTTCACGTCGGCCGCGACGGAACGGAGGCCCACGCCGCGGAGCCGGCCCAGCACGTCGGCGAGGTCGGCGCCGACCGCGACCGGGAGGTGGAAGAGCGAGCCGGTCGTGGAGCGCACGACCTTGGGATTGTAGAGGTCGACCGAGCGCCCGGACAGCACGACCGCGTCAGCGCCGGCGGCGTCGGCGGCACGGATGATCGTGCCGAGGTTGCCCGGATCGCGGACCTCCTCGAGCACCGCCACGAGGCGCGGCTCGGAGGCGACGACGTCCTTGAGCGACGTGGGGAACTGACGGCAGACCGCGACGAAGCCCTGCGGAGTGACGGTGTCGGCCATCGCGTCGAGGACGTCCTCGGTCACGTACTCGATCTCCACCTCCGCCTCGGCGGCGGCGGCGACGATCTCGGGGTGCCGCTCCAGAGCGGTCGGAGTCGCGAACGACTCGACGATCAGCTCCGGGCGGTACTGCAGCGCCTCGGAGAGAGCCTGCGGGCCCTCGAGGAGGAAGAGCCCCGTCTCGAGCCGGGCCGGGCGGCGGGTGAGCTTCGCCACGGAGCGGACACGGGGAGAGCGGGGGTTGTCGAGCATGCGGCGAGCCTATCGGCGCGGTGATCGCCGCCCCCGCAGACACGGCGCGGGAGGGCCCGCCGACGACGGAGGGGGCCGCGACCTCTCGGTCGCGACCCCCTCCGGGAAGCCGTGCTGACTACGCTGCGGCCTTGGGCGCCGAGGTGTCGGCGGGCAGCGCGCTCTTCGCGGTCGCGACGAGCGAGGCGAACGTGGCCGGCTCGGTGATCGCGAGGTCCGCGAGGATGCGGCGGTCGACCTGGACGCCGGCCAGGGCGAGGCCCTGGATGAAGCGGTTGTAGGTCAGGCCGTTCGCGCGGGACGCGGCGTTGATGCGCTGGATCCAGAGACGACGGAACTCGCCCTTCTTGGCGCGGCGGTCGCGGTACGAGTAGACGAGGGAGTGGGTGACCTGCTCCTTCGCCTTGCGGTAGAGGCGCGACCGCTGGCCGCGGTAGCCCGAGGCGCGCTCGAGGATGACGCGACGCTTCTTGTGGGCGTTGACGGCCCTCTTCACTCTTGCCATTGCTGTTTCTTCCTATCGATCCGTGTCGGCTGAGTAGCGACCACGCGGCGCAGCGGGCTGCGCCGGCGGTGGGCTACAGACCGAGAAGCTTCTTGGCGACCTTGGCGTCCTGCGGGGCGAGGACCTGGTCCTGGTTGAGGCGGCGCGTGCGAACGCTGGACTTGGACTCCAGGTTGTGGCGCATGCCGGCCTGCTGCTTCATGACCTTGCCGGAGCCGGTCACCTTGAAGCGCTTCTTGGCACCCGAGTGGGTCTTCATCTTGGGCATGTTCTCTCCTTGTGAACGTCACTCCGCGCTCGGCGGGGCGAAACCGGTGCCCCGCGAGCGGGGCGTCCACCGGCCCCGAGGCCGGGGCGGCGAAGTACTAGACGGACTCGGCCTCGGCCGTGTCCTCGGGGGTGTTGGCCTCGCGACGAGCGGCGCGGACCGCATTGGCCTCGGCCTTCGCCTCGGACTTGTTCTTCAGCGGGCCGATGACCATCACCATGTTGCGACCGTCGATGGTCGGGGTGGACTCGACCTGGCCGAACTCGGCGACGTCCTCCGCGAAGCGCTGGAGCAGACGGACGCCCATCTCGGGGCGCGACTGCTCGCGACCGCGGAAGAGGATCATCGCCTTGACCTTGTCGCCGGCCTTCAGGAAGCCCTCGGCGCGCTTGCGCTTGGTCTCGTAGTCGTGCTTGTCGATCTTCAGGCGGAAACGGACCTCCTTGAGGATCGTGTTCGCCTGGTTGCGACGGGCTTCCTTGAGCTTCTGAGCCTGCTCGTACTTGAACTTCCCGTAGTCCATGATCTTGGCCACGGGCGGCTTGGAGTTGGGGGCGACCTCGACCAGGTCCAGGTCTGCGTCCTGCGCGAGTCGCAGGGCGACCTCGATCTTGACGACGCCGACCTGTTCTCCTGCGGGACCCACGAGGCGGACCTCGGGGACGCGGATACGGTCGTTGGTACGGGGATCGCTGATTGCGTTTCTCCTCTGATCTCGGTGAGTGCAGCTGCGCTGCCGGAGTCTTCTCCAGCGCACCCGAGAGAGGTGATCGTCCCGTCCACGTCGTGCCTGCAGCACGGCGCTCGCACCCTGTGACGCGGTTCCCGAGGCGGACCTCGAGAGCCGCAGCCCTGCCTCCGGTGGTCTGACGACCCTCGGGGGCGGAGTGCTTCTGACCCGGTAACCTTGTGAAGCGGTCAAGCGCGGGTGGGAGAATCTCCACTTTCGAACCGAGGACATGCCTCGGAGCCCGGACAACCATAGCAGACCGGCGGCCCGCCCGACAGACCGGATCCGGCCGCCCCTCGATCCTCTGCTCCGGCGGCCGCGCCCCTCCACCACGGACGACGAACGAAGGACCCATGGCACAGTACGACGACGACTACACGCGACGATTCGGCGAGGACGGCGGAGCCTCCGACGTGGAGGCCGCCCGCGACATCGCGGAGGTTCCTGCGGTGGAGATCATCACCACCGCCGCCGTGCACCTGATGAGCGCGGCCGCCGTCAAGTGCGGACTCGCCGACGAGCCCGGAGCGCAGGTCGACCTCGACGAGGCGCGCAAGCTCATCAACGCGCTCGCGGGCCTGGTCACGGCCGGGGCGCCCGACATCAGCGACATGCACGCCCGGAGCCTGCGCGACGGCCTCCGCACCCTCCAGCTCGCGTTCCGTGAGGCGTCCCCGATCGCCGACCCGATCGGCAAGGGCCCGGGCGAGAAGTGGACCGGCCCGGTCACCTGATCGGGAGTCAGCGGGCGGCGGCGAGCTGCAGCGTCATCGAGTCGACGCGCTGCGCGACGGTCTCGTCGGCCGCCCACCGCTCCCCCAGGCGCGCGACGAGGGCGCCGAGCGCGTCCTGATCGAGCCCCGGGCGCAGGCTCAGGACCACCACGAGCTCGGGGCCCGCGAGGCGCTGCTCCGGGTCTCCCGCGCGCACCTCGAGCGAGGCGACCGCCCGCTCCCCCTCCGCAGCCGCGCGCAGAGCCAGGAGCACCTCCGCATCGGCAGGGGCCGGCCGCCAGTCGCCGCCCTCCGCGATCGCCCAGAGGGCCGGGCGCCGGACCGCGAACTCCCGCTCGGACGCGGGGTCGAGGACCATCACCTCGGTACCCTCCGCGACGGCCGCCAGGGCCGCGCGGCGCCCGTCGACAGGGACGGGACGGGCGGCCGGGTCCCATCGGCGCATGCTCTCGACGCCGCTGAAGACGGGGAGCACCGTGCGGCCGTCGGGTCCGGCGACCGTGACGATCGCGAGCTCCTGCGTCTTGTCCGCCCGGAGTCCCCCGACCCCCTCGGCCTCCTCGCCGAGGCGGGCGACCAGCGGGATGAGCAGGCGGGACGTGCGGATCGCGTCGACCACGGCCTCCGGGCCGCGAGTGCCACCGGCGAAGGACTCGAGCGCTGCGACCAGCGCCTCCGGGGCGCTTCCGTCGTCCTCCGGTGCTGCGCTCGGCTCGAAGTGCCGGCCCGCCCAGGGGGTGCCGGCCGAGTCGGTCAGATGCGCCGGGAGCGGGCGGGGCTCACTCGGATGCGACATCCAGGGCCTCCGCGAGCGTGAACGCGCCCGCGTACAGCGCCTTGCCGACGATCGCGCCCTCGAGGCCCTGGGGCACGAGGTCGCGAAGAGCGGCGATGTCGTCGAGGTTCGAGATGCCGCCCGAGGCGATCACGGGGCGGTGGGTGCGGGCCATGACCTGCTCGAGGAGCTCGAGGTTCGGGCCCTTGAGCGTGCCGTCCTTGGTGACATCGGTGACGACGTAGCGGGTGCAGCCGGCCTCCTCCAGGCGGTCGAGGACCTGCCAGAGGTCGCCGCCCTCCTTGGTCCAGCCGCGCGCGGCGAGCGTGGTGCCGCGGACGTCGAGCCCGACGGCGATCTGGTCGCCGTACTGCGCGATGACGCTCGCGGCCCACTCGGGGTTCTCGAGCGCCGCGGTTCCGAGGTTGATGCGCTTCGCGCCGGCACTCAGCGCGGACTCGAGGCTGCGGTCGTCGCGGATCCCGCCGGAGAGCTCGACGTTGACGCCCTTCACCTGCCGGATGACCTTCTTCATGATGCCGTGGTTGTCGCCGCGGCCGAAGGCGGCGTCGAGGTCGACGAGGTGGATCCACTCCGCGCCCTGGTCGGCCCAGTCGCCCGCGGCGTCGATCGGGTCGCCGTAGTTGGTCTCGGTCCCGGCCTCGCCCTGCGTGAGCCGCACGGCCCTGCCGCCCGCCACGTCGATCGCGGGCAGGAGGACCAGGCCCGGGGCCTTGGTGAACTCGCTCATCGTCATCCTCAGTCTCGGAGCCGGTGCCGGCCCCTGGAGGCGCCGACCACCGGCCGATCCTAGTTCGTGCGGAGGGTGCCCAGCCAATTGGCCAGCAGCCGGAGCCCGGCGGCCCCCGACTTCTCGGGGTGGAACTGCGTGGCCGAGAGCGGCCCGTTCTCGACCGCGGCGATGAAGGGGCCTCCGTGATCGGCCCAGGTGACCGCGGGACGCGGGAACGGGGGCATCACGTCAAGCGACCACTCGCGGGCGCCGTAGGAGTGCACGAAGTAGAAGCGCTCCTCGGCGATGCCGTCGAAGAGCACCGAGCCCTCGGGAGCGGAGACGGTGTTCCAGCCCATGTGCGGGACGACCTCGGCCGGGAGGAGGTCGACCGTCCCCGGCCACTCGCCCAGGCCCTCGCTCTCGACCCCGCGCTCGACGCCGCGCTCGAAGAGCACCTGCATCCCGACGCAGATGCCCAGGACGGAGCGCCCGCCGGCGAGGCGCTTCTCGATGATCTCGCCGCCGCGGGCGCGGGTCAGCGCCGACATCACGGCGTCGAAGGCGCCGACGCCGGGCACGAGGAGGCCGTCCGCCTCCAGCGCCCGCTGCCGGTCCCCCGTCAGCTCGACGTCGGCCCCGGCGAGCTCGAGCGCCTTGACGGCGGAGTGCACGTTCCCCGAGCCGTAGTCGTAGACCACGACGGAGGGGCGGGCCGAGCTCACAGCGCGCCCTTCGTCGACGGCACGCCGGAGACGAGCGGATCGAGGGCCTTGGCCTGACGGAAGGCGCGGGCGAACGCCTTGAACTCCGCTTCGGCGATGTGGTGCGGGTCCCTGCCGCCGAGCACCGTGACGTGCACGGTGAGGCCGGCGTTGAAGGCGATCGCCTCGAAGACGTGGCGCACCATCGACCCGGTGAAGTGACCGCCGATCAGGTGCAACGCGAAGCCCTCCGGCTCGCCGGTGTGCACGAGGTAGGGGCGCCCCGAGATGTCGACGACGGCCTGCACGAGCGCCTCGTCGAGGGGGACGAGCGCGTCGCCGAAGCGGGAGATCCCGGTCTTGTCGCCGAGAGCCTGTTGGATGGCCGTGCCGAGCACGATGCCGATGTCCTCCGCGGTGTGGTGGATGTCGATCTCGATGTCGCCGCGGGCCCGGACGCGCAGGTCCGTGAGCGAATGCTTCGCGAACGCCGTCAGCAGGTGGTCGAAGAAGGGCACGCCGGTCTCGAGATCGGCGACGCCCGTGCCGTCGAGGTCGAGGGAGAGCTCGATGCTCGACTCGCTGGTGGCACGGCTGAGGGAGGCGGTGCGCCCGGGTGCGGCGCTCGGGGAGGTCATGCCTCCCAGTCTATTCGCGCCGCGTCGCCGCCCCCGGGCGGAGCTCACTCACGCGAGAGCGCCACCGTGGCGTCGGCCGACGGTGCGGGGAGGGAGGCGAGCGCCTCGAGGAACGCGGTCGTCTCCTCCTCGGTGCCGGCGCTGACACGGAGGTGGTTCGGGATGCCGACGTCGCGGATGAGGACGCCGCGGGCGAGCAGGCCCTCGAACACGGCGGCCGGATCCGCGACGCCGCCGAAGAGGACGAAGTTGCTGCCGGTCGTGTACGGGCGGTAGCCGAGGGCGCGCAGGCCGTCGATCATCCGGTCGCGCTGCACGATGATCTCGCCGACCATGGCGAGCATCTCGTCGGCGTGAGCGAGGGCGGCGGTCGCGGCGGCCTGGGTGAGGGCCGACAGGTGGTACGGGAGGCGGACGAGGCGGAGCGCGTCGATCACCGCGGGGTCGGCGGCGAGGTAGCCCAGCCGGACGCCGGCGAAGGCGAAGGCCTTGCTCATG
This sequence comes from Rathayibacter sp. AY1C7, assembly GCF_002931865.1. Classification (NCBI taxonomy): domain Bacteria; kingdom Bacillati; phylum Actinomycetota; class Actinomycetes; order Micrococcales; family Microbacteriaceae; genus Rathayibacter; species Rathayibacter sp. AY1C7. The sequence continues at coordinate 25,031 of NZ_PSWB01000003.1, forward strand.
GTGCGGGACACGAGCAGGCGCGGTCGCCCGGGGAGGAGGCTCAGCGCAGTGGGCGCGCCCCTGCCGGCGAACTCGGCGTACGCCTCGTCGACGACGACGATGCCGTCGGTCGCGTCGTAGACCGCCTCGATCACGGCGAGGTCGAGCGGCGTCCCGGTCGGATTGTTCGGAGCGCAGAGGAAGACGATGTCGGGCCGGGCCCGGCGCACCTGCTCGGCGGCGTACTCGGCTCCGACCTCGAACTCGGCCTCGCGCGGAGCGGGGATCCACTCCGTTCCGCTCCCCGACGCGAGGATCGAGTACATCGAGTAGGTGGGCGCGAACCCCAGCAGCGAGCGCCCCGGACCACCGAACGCCTGAAGGACGTGCTGGAGCACCTCGTTCGATCCGTTCGCAGCCCACACGCCATCCGCGGTGAGCCCGAGACCGAGGTAGCCGGCGAGGGAGTCGCGAAGCTCTCGGAACTCGCGGTCGGGGTACCGGTTGACGGTGCGCAGCGCCTCCGAGACCCGCCCGACGATGTCGGCGATCACGTCGTCCGGGACCGGGTGGGTGTTCTCGTTGACGTTGAGGGCGACGGGCACGACCGCCTGGGGTGCGCCGTACGGGTGCTTGCCTCGGAGGTCGTCGCGGAGGGGCAGGTCGTCGAGAGTCGTCACCAGGGAATGGTAGCGAAGCGCCCGGCGCGGACGACCGGGCAGCCCGGCTCAGCGAGCGGTGTCGTACTGGGCCGGGACGGCGAGGCGCTGCCCGGGCTCGACGCCCGCGCTCGAGAGCTGGTTGAGGGAGAGGATGTCGTCGACCACGTCGCGCGGGTCCGCCTGCGGGGCGAGCTCCTCGGCGAGCGACCAGAGCGACTCGCCCGCGTGGACGGTGACGTACTGGAACTCCATCGCAGCGGCGTCGCTCGACGCGACCGCTCCACCGCCGTTGAGCCCGAAGGCGAAGGCACCCGCGACGATCGGCAGGGCTCCCAGAGCGGCCACCACGGCGCGGCCGCGGCGCGTGAGGCGGAGACGGGTGCGGACGATCCGCGCCTCGCCGAACGCGTTCATCGGCTCGGAAGCGGACGGCAGGACCTCGACGGGCCGGGCCGCGGACGAGCGCTGCAGCGGGCGGGAGGTGAGCTGTGCGGTCATGGGATCGCTCCTTTCAACAGGGATTCGGAGAGGCCCTCGGCCGGGAGGGCCGCCCCGAACGCCTGTACCGAACATATCTTCGAACGATGAAGCGGTCAAGAGACCGTTCCGGCTGATCCGCGTGCGGACTCGCGCGCGACACACTCGAACGAATGTTCCGAGTCGGGAGTTCCGGCGGATACAGTTTCGAGAGCCTGGTCGTAGTACAGCAGCGACCACCGACATTCCTTGTCGGGTCGCGACCGGGCGGGCGCGCACGCGGCGTGCGCACCGGGAAGAGGGAGCATCGTGAGCGACGGGCAGAGGGCCGGGACCCCGGCCGCCAAGACGAAGGCGGCCGCGGGCCGGCGCCGGAAGAGCCTGAGCGCCAAGCAGCTCGCGATCCTCGACGCGATCCAGCGCTCGGTGTCGAGCCGCGGCTACCCGCCGAGCATGCGCGAGATCGGCGACGCGGTCGGCCTCGCCTCGCTGTCGAGCGTCACCCACCAGCTCAACCAGCTCGAGCTCAGCGGCTACCTGCGCCGTGACCCGAACCGGCCCCGCGCCCTCGAGATCCTCATCGACGTCCCCAGCTCGACGGAGGACGACGGGTCGTTCGAGTCGACCGCGACGGTCGGCGACGCGGCGATGGTCCCCCTCGTCGGCCGGATCGCGGCGGGTGTGCCGATCATGGCCGACCAGCAGATCGACGAGGTGTTCCCGCTTCCCCGGCAGCTCGTCGGCAAGGGCGAGCTCTTCATGCTCAAGGTCGTCGGCGAGTCGATGATCGACGCCGCGATCTGCGACGGCGACTGGGTCGTGGTCCGCTCGCAGCGCACCGCCGAGAACGGCGAGATCGTAGCGGCCATGCTCGACGGCGAGGCCACCGTCAAGGTGCTGCGCCAGCGCGACGGCCACACCTGGCTGCTGCCCCGCAACTCCAACTTCGAGCCGATCCTCGGCGACGAGGCCGAGGTGCTCGGGAAGATCGTGGCGGTCCTCCGCTCGGTCTGACACCGGGCGTGCAGGAGGGGCTCGACCGGCGTGCAGCCGGTCGGGCCCCTCCTGCATTCGACAGGCACGGGCGATCGGGGCGCGCGCCCCTCCGTCGCGGTCACGGGAAGGCGGAGGAGAGCTGCCGAAACGAGAGCGCCGAACCCTCCGACCTCCGGAGCGGGTCGATGGTGCGGGACGCCGCACCCCCTCCCGGATGCGCCGAGCGCCCGCCTCCCTGACGGGGAGACGGGCGCTCGGGTGGTGGCGATCAGGCCTGGACGGCCGCGCGCGGAACCGCGAACTCGGTGAGCGAGCCCGCCAGATCGGCGTGCACGAGGGCGACCACGTGGGTGCCGCCCTCGACGTACTGCGTCGACAGGATCCGGCCGCTGCGGTGCAGATGCGAGATCACGTCGCCCCGGTCGTACGGCACGAGCAGGTCGATCTCGACGTCCGGCTCGGGCAGGATCTCGGCGATCCGCGCCTCCAGCTCGTCGATGCCCTCGCCGCTGCGCGCCGACACGAAGACCGCGTCGGGAGCGAGACCGCGCAGCACCAGCCGCGTGCCCTCGTCCACCAGATCGGCCTTGTTGAAGGCGATGATCTCGGGGATGCTGCGGGCGCCCACCTCGCCGATCACGTCGCGCACGGTGGCGATCTGCCCGGCCGGATCGGGGTGGGAGGCGTCCACGACGTGGACGATCACATCGGAGTCCGCGACCTCCTCGAGCGTCGACCGGAAGGCCTCGACGAGCTGGTGCGGAAGCGCTCGCACGAAGCCGACCGTGTCGGCGAGCGTGTAGAGGCGCCCGTCCTTCGTCTGGGCCTTGCGAACGGTGGCGTCGAGGGTCGCGAAGAGCGAGTTCTCGACGAGGACGCCCGCGTGCGTCATCCGGTTCAGCAGGCTCGACTTACCGGCGTTCGTGTACCCCGCGATCGCCACCGAGGGGACGGCGTTGCGCTTGCGGTTCGCGCGCTTGGCCTCGCGGGCGGGCTTCATCGCCGTGATCTGCTTGCGCAGGCGCGCCATGCGGGTGTGGATGCGGCGACGATCGAGCTCGATCTTCGTCTCACCCGGACCGCGCGAGCCCATTCCGGCTCCCGCGCCCACCTGGCCCCCGGCCTGGCGGGACATGGACTCGCCCCAGCCGCGCAGTCGCGGGAGCAGGTACTCGAGCTGCGCGAGCTCGACCTGCGCCTTGCCCTCACGGCTCTTCGCGTGCTGGCTGAAGATGTCGAGGATCACCGCGGTGCGGTCGATCACCTTGACCTTCACCACGTCCTCCAGCGCACGCCGCTGGCTCGGTGCGAGCTCGGTGTCGGCGACGACCGTGTCCGCGCCGAGGGCCGCGACGAGCCCCGCGAGCTCCTGGGCCTTGCCCTTGCCGAGGTAGGTGCTCGGATCGGGGTGCGGGCGGCGCTGGAGCAGGCCGTCGAGGACCGTCGCTCCCGCCGTCTCCGCGAGCGCGGCGAGCTCGTGCAACGAGTTCTCCGCGTCCTCCAGCGAATTCTGCGAGTACACGCCGATGAGCACGACGTTCTCCAGGCGCAGCTGGCGGTACTCGACCTCCGTGACGTCCTCGAGCTCGGTCGAGAGGCCGGCGACGCGTCGCAGCGCCTGCCGGTCGTCGCGGTCGAACTGCTCGCCGTCGCTGTTCTCGCCCTCGTGGCCGGCGCTCTGCAGCGCCTGGGCTCCACCCGCGACGAAGCGCGAGTACCCTGCCGAACGCGACTGCGCGTTCGCCAGGACCCTCGAGACGACGTCCACGGCCTCGGTCGTGTCGGTCTCGTTCAGGTCTTCCGTCATCCGGATAACACTAACTCCTCAGGTCTTGATAGGTTCACTTCTCATGGCCGCCGAGCACTACTTCTCGAGTACTCCCGACGGCGACCTCCGGCCCCGCAGGATCCAGGCCCGCCTGGCCGGCCGCGACCTCGAGGTCACGACGGCAGGAGGGGTGTTCAGCCCCGGTCACGTCGATCTCGGCACGCGCGTCCTGCTGGACGCGGTGCCCGACGCCCCCGCTGACGGGGACCTGCTGGACCTCGGCTGCGGCTGGGGCCCGATCGCCCTCGCGCTCGCCCTCGCCTCCCCCGACGCCCGGGTGTGGGCGGTCGACGTCAACCAGCGGGCGCTCGAGCTGGTCCGTCGCAACTGCGAGGAACTCGGCGTCCTCAATGTCAACGCCGTGCTGCCCGAGGATGTTCCCGACGACGTCCGCTTCCGCACGGTGTGGTCGAACCCGCCGATCCGCATCGGCAAGGAGGAGCTGCACCTCCTGCTCGAGCGCTGGCTGCCGCGGCTCGAGGAGGGCGCGGACGCCTGGCTCGTCGTGCAGCGCAACCTCGGCTCAGACTCGCTCCAGACCTGGCTGGGCGCCGCGTTCGCCGGGCGGCTCGACGTGGAGCGCGTCTCTTCTGCGAAGGGCTTCCGCGTGCTCCGGACGACCCGCCGGGCCTGACCGGGTCCTCAGTCGATCCGGATCGTCCCGGTGAAGACGAGGTCGGCCGGGCCGGAGAGCCCGACGTGCTCGCCCTCCTCCGCCGCGAACATCGTCACGCCGAGCGTGCCGCCCGGGACCTCCACGCGCCAGGCCTGCGGAGCGCGCGCTCCCGCCCAGTAGCGCACCGCCAGTGCCGCCGCCGCGGCACCCGTGCCGCAGCTCAGGGTCTCGCCGCTGCCGCGCTCGTGCACGCGCATCCGGATCCGCCCGATCCCGTCGTGGACCAGGGGCTCGCCGGGAACCACGAACTCGACGTTCGCGCCGTCCTCGGGCTCCGGGTCGAGCTGCGGGATGTAGGAGAGGTCGGCGGAGTCGAGCTCCTCGTCGTTGCTGAGGGCGACGACCACGTGCGGATTGCCGAGGTCGATCCCGAGACCGGGGCGCGCGACCTTGAGCTCCTTCGCCCGCACCAGGGGCTCGCCGCCCGCCAGCTCCCAGCGGCCGAGGTCGACCTGGAACCCGGCACCGCTGCGGGTGACGTCGCGGACGCCGGCGCGGGTGCCGATCGGCAGGGTGTCGCCGGGCTCGAGCGCCGCGAGGCCGCCCGCGAGCAGGAACGCGGCGTAGACGCGGATGCCGTTGCCGCACATCTCGGCGATCGAGCCGTCGGCGTTGCGGTAGTCCATGAACCACTCCGCTTCGCTCTCCTCGGCCAGAGCCGCGGCGCCCTCCGGGATCGCGCGGGAGCGGACGGCACGGATGACGCCGTCGGCGCCGACGCCGAAGTGGCGGTCGCAGATCATCGCGATCTGCGCGGGCGAGAGGTCGACCTCACCGTCCGGGTCGCTGAAGAGCACGAAGTCGTTGCCGGTGCCCTGGCCCTTGGTGAAGTGCAGCTCGATCGTCATGGCGCACAGCCTAGCGAGGAGCGGGAGCGGCGGCCTGGGCGGCGGCATGCGCCCGCGACACCAGGTCCGGCGCGTCGTACGGGAGCCGGTGGGCGCCGGCGTAGCGCCGGAACCAGCTGTTCTGCCGACGTGCGTAGCGGCGCGTGAGCGCCTGCGTCGCCGCGATCGCCTCCTCCTCGCGGAGGACGCCGGCACGCTGGGCGAGCGCCTGGGCGTACCCGATGGCCCGCCCGGCTGTGACGCCGCGCTCCAGGCCGAGGGGGACGAGCCGCTCGACCTCGTCGAGCATCCCGGCCGCCCACATCCGCTCCACCCGCCGGTCGAGGCGCTGCACCAGCTCCTCCCGCGGAGCCTCGAGGAACAGGATCGAGGCGGGGCGCCACCGAACCGGCTCGTCGGACATCAGCGCGCTGTGCGTGCTCCCGCCGGTGAGCTCCGCGATCTCGAGCGCGCGGACGATGCGCCGGGCGTTGTGCGGACCGATCCGCTCGGCCACTCCGGCGTCGATCCGGCGCAACCGCTCGACGAGGGCGCCCAGGCCCTCCCGCTCGGCGGTCTCCTCGAGCCGGCGCCGGACGGCCGGGTCGGTGCCCGCGAACGAGAACTCGAAGACGACGCTGGAGACGTACAGACCGGAGCCCCCGACGAGGATCGGCGTCTCCCCGCGCGCCAGCACGCTCTCGATCACGCGCCGCGCCTCGCTCTGGTAGCGGGCGACCGACGCCTCCTCCGTCACGTCGAGGACGTCGAGCAGGTGGTGCGGGACGCCCCGACGCTCGTCGGCGGGCAGCTTCGCGGTGCCGATGTCCATCCCGCGGTAGAGCTGCATCGCGTCGGCGTTCACGATCTCAGCGGCGCCGCCGTCCTGCCGGATCGCCTCGGCGAGCTCGAGCGAGAGGTCGGACTTGCCCGTGCCGGTCGCGCCGACGACCGCGATCAGCTCCGGCGCGGTATCGGGGGCTCCGGTCTCAGCGCTCGCCATCGAGGGCGTCGTAGATCGGCGTCGTCAGCGTGCCGGCGTCGCGCACGCGCAGCGACGGCAGGCCCAGCGAGACCCGGGGCGCCCCGCTCGCGCCCGGGGCGGCCGGAACTCCGCAGGACTCGGTCTGCGCCCGGTCCCAGGCGTCGCCCGCGCGGGTGCGGCGGATGCGGAGCGGCGCGCCGTCGGGCGAATCCGCCAGGAGGTAGAAGGGGGCGGCACGGGTGACCCGGACGGAGACCACGTCTCCGGGACGCGGCTGCTCGGAGCCCTCGGGCACGTCGAAGTGCACCAGACGGCTGTCCTCGGCGCGTCCGCTCAACCGGTGCGTCTCCGTGTCGCGGCGGCCCTCGCCGGTCGCGACGAGGACCTCGACCTCTCGGCCGACGACTGCGCGGTTCTCCTGCTCGCTGATCGCGTCCTGCAGGGCGACGAGCCGCTCGTAACGCTCCTGGACGACCGCCTTGGGGATCTGGTCGGGCAGCGTCGCGGCCGGGGTGCCGGGCCGGATGGAGTACTGGAAGGTGAAGGCGGAGGCGAAGCGGGCCGCCTCGACCACCCGCAGGGTCTCCTGGAAGTCGGCCTCGGTCTCGCCGGGGAAGCCCACGATGATGTCGGTGCTGATCGCCGCGTGCGGGATGCGATCGCGGACCCGGTCGAGGATCCCGAGGAACTTCTCGGAGCGGTAGGAGCGGCGCATCGCCTTGAGGATGCGGTCGGAGCCGGACTGGAGCGGCATGTGCAGCTGCGGCATCACCGCCGGCGTCTCGGCCATGGCGTCGATCACGTCGTCGGTGAAGGCCGCGGGATGGGGGCTCGTGAAGCGGATCCGCTCGAGCCCGTCGATGGTGCCCGCCGCGCGGAGCAGCTTCGAGAACGCCTGGCGGTCGCCGAACTCGACGCCGTAGGAGTTCACGTTCTGGCCGAGAAGGGTGACCTCGATCGCGCCGTCGTCCACGAGCGCCTGGATCTCGGCGAGCACGTCGCCGGGACGCCGGTCCTTCTCCTTGCCGCGGAGCGAGGGGACGATGCAGAAGGTGCAGGTGTTGTTGCAGCCGACCGAGATCGAGACCCAGCCGCTGTAGGTCGAGTCGCGCTTCGTGGGGAGCGTGGAGGGGAAGACATCGAGCGACTCGAGGATCTCGAGCTGCGCCTCGTCGTTGTGGCGGGCGCGCTCGAGCAGGCTCGGGAGGGCGCCCATGTTGTGCGTGCCGAAGACGACGTCGACCCACGGGGCGCGGTCGAGGATGACGTTCTTGTCCTTCTGCGCGAGGCAGCCGCCGACCGCGATCTGCATCCCCTCGTGTCGGCGCTTCACCGACGCGAGGTGGCCGAGGTTGCCGTAGAGCTTGTTGTCGGCGTTCTCGCGCACCGCGCAGGTGTTGATGACGACGACGTCGGCCTCGGCTCCATCGGCGGACACGTAGCCCGCCGCCTCGAGCGAACCGCTCAGCCGCTCGGAGTCGTGCACGTTCATCTGGCACCCGAACGTACGGACCTCGTAGGTCCTCGGCCGGGTCTCGGCGACGGGCGACGGGGCGGTACCGAGCGTGCTCATGGTGTGGGATTCTACGCTCCGGTCGGACCGCTCCCGGCTCGCCGTGTCAGCGGAAGCGGACGCTCGACCCCGGCTTGCGGATCGTCTCGCGGACGACGCGCTGCACGAGTCCGCCGGCGTAGCCGCGGCGCGCGAGGAATCCCGTGAGCCGGCGCTCGGCGACCTCGTCGGAGAGCGAGCGCAGGCTCGGCAGGCGCTTGCGCGCGAGCTCGAGCGCCGTGCGGTACTCGTCGTCGCCGTCCAGCTCGTCGAGCGCTGACGCGATCGCCTCGGGGTCGATCTTCCGCGCGCGCAGCTCCTGCTGGATGGAGGAGCGGCCGAGCTTCTTGCGGTCACGGAGCGAGACGACCAGCTGCTCCGCCATGCGGAGGTCGTCGAGGTAGCCGAAGCGCGTGAAGCGCTCGAGGATCTCGAGGGCGTCCTTCTCGGCGACGCCCTCCGTGTAGAGGCGCGCCTCGACCTCGGCGACCGAGAGGCTCTTGCGGGAGAGCCCCCGTACGATCCGATCCGCGACCTGCTCCGGATCGATCTCCTCCGGGATCTCGATCGCGTCGTCGTCGTCCTCGTCGTCCGCGTTCTCGACGAACGCCGGCACGCGCCGGGCGACATGAGCCGAGAGCTCGGCGATCCGCTCGGAGGCCGGAGACGCGGCGCCCCCGAGGGCGGAGCCTCCCGACTCTCCTGCGACCGTCCGGGGAGCACTGGTACTCGGCGTCCCGGCTCCGGACGGCTCCGGAAGCGACCCGGCCCCGTCGGCGTCCGGCGCCGCCGGAGCCCAGCCCTCGTCGCCCGCCGCACCCCGGTCGACCCAGGGCAGGAAGGCCACGGGGCGGCCCTTCGCCCCCTCCGCGGCCTTCTCCGCCACGGGCTAGGCGCCCTTGCGCACGGGCTGCTTGGTCTCGATCGCGACCGGCGCGGCCTCGACGGCCGCGTTCGGGTCGACGATCACGCCGAGCTTGACCAGGATGCGCTTCTCGATCTCGGCGGCCACATCGGGGTTGTCGATGAGGAACTGGCGCGCCTTCTCCTTGCCCTGGCCGAGCTGGTCGCCGTCGTAGGTGTACCAGGCGCCCGACTTGCGGACGATCTCGTGCTCGACACCGAAGTCGATCAGGCTGCCCTCGCGGGAGATGCCGACGCCGTAGAGGATGTCGAACTCGGCCTGCTTGAAGGGCGGGGCCATCTTGTTCTTCACGACCTTGACGCGGGTGCGGTTGCCGACCGCGTCGGTGCCGTCCTTCAGCGTCTCGATGCGGCGGATGTCGAGGCGGACCGACGCGTAGAACTTGAGCGCCTTGCCGCCCGCCGTGGTCTCGGGGCTTCCGAAAAAGACGCCGATCTTCTCGCGCAGCTGGTTGATGAAGATCATCGTGGTGTTCGTGGTGTTCAGTCCGCCGGTCAGCTTGCGCAGCGCCTGGGACATGAGGCGGGCCTGCAGGCCGACGTGGGAGTCGCCCATCTCGCCCTCGATCTCGGCACGCGGCACGAGGGCCGCGACGGAGTCGATCACGATGAGGTCGATCGAGCCCGAGCGCACGAGCATGTCGGCGATCTCGAGCGCCTGCTCTCCGGTGTCGGGCTGCGACACGAGGAGGGAGTCGATGTCGACGCCGAGCTTCTTGGCGTACTCGGGGTCGAGCGCGTGCTCCGCGTCGATGAAGGCGGCGATGCCGCCGTTGCGCTGCGCGTTCGCGATCGCGTGCAGCGTGAGGGTGGTCTTTCCGGAGGACTCTGGGCCGTAGATCTCGACGATGCGGCCGCGGGGGAGCCCGCCGATCCCGAGCGCGACGTCGAGCGCGATCGAACCGGTCTGGATCACCTCGACGGGAGCGCGGTCGTCGCTTCCGAGGCGCATGACGGCGCCCTTGCCGAACTGGCGGTCGATCTGGGCGAGTGCGGTCTCGAGGGACTTCTCGCGGTCGGAGGAACTGGGCATGGCCGTCTCGCTCTCGTGTTCGTGTTGGTGTCGCCTACAGGCTGTCGCGACATGCCGGTGGCTGTCGGAGTGACAGTGCCGGCCGGCTGCGACAAGGCGGTGAAGCAGGTCCGTTCAGGTGCCTCCGACGGTACGCCCGACCACCGACATCGAGGCCGAGCGAGAGCGACTCCGTGGAGACGGGGCCGTTCCTGCTTCTGTGGAGGAGCCTAGACCCGTTCGAACACGGATTCGAGCACGAGCCGTCGGCGTGTCGAACACGGCTTCGGCGACGGGAGCGTCAGCGGTGGCGCTTCCGCGGATCCACGCCGTGCCACCGGGCCTCCGGGACGTCGTTGGCGCGGCAGAGGGCGAGCCAGACCTCGCGCGGCTCCGCTCCGTCCGCGAGGGCGCGCTCGGCGGTGCGGCCCCCGAGCTCGGTCAGCACGAGGTCCGAGACCAGGACACGGGCATAGGCGCCGCCGAACTCGTCGTCCACCAGCTGCCGGAACTCGCTCAAGCGCATGCGTCCACGGTAGCCGCTGCCCGGAGGCCGCACTCCCCCGGGAACGCCGAAGGGCGCCCGGCCGGAGCCTGGGCGCCCTTCGGGTGGAACGGGTGCGGTGAGTGGAGGGGACGGGGGCCGACTACTGCGTGACGAGGTCCGCGTCGAAGCCTGCGACCATGTCGGCCGGGATGGTGTCGGGGATGGTGTCGATGCCCTCGATGACGGCGAGACGATCGCCGACCTCGCGCATGATCACCGAGATGGGGGTGTCGAGGGCGTCGGCGACAGAGGCGAGGATCTCCGAGGAGGCCTCCTTCTGACCGCGTTCGACCTCGCTCAGGTAGCCGAGCGCAACGCTCGCCTTGCTCGCCACCTGACGGAGCGTACGACCTTTCTGCAGGCGAAAGTCCCTGAGGACATCGCCGATCTCCTGACGAACTAGAACCACTGGACCCTCCTTCTCCACGTCAACCGCATGTCGTGCACCTGCACCGCGAGCACGAGCGCCGGAGATTCCGGAGCGGGTGATCGGGGGGCTGGGACGAGAGAACCGGATAGCTGTTCACTACCCGGTTCGTATGGTGTCGACTCTAATACCGGATGACTGGACTTTGCGTGTGAGCGACACCAGTTGTAACCGGGCCGCAATGCGGCGCATTCCGATTCCCGAAGGGCCCCGGCTGGGTATCCGCCTCATGGGCCGCGGGAGATCAGCTCCGCGCCGAGGGCGAGAGCAGCGTCGACCGAGGCGGCGCGGATCGCGGCGCGGTCGCCGTCGAACCGGTGCTCACGGACGAGCTCGTCCTCGCCGAGCACGGCCGCCACGAAGACGGTGCCGACGGCTGCATCCCCCTGCGGATCCGGACCGGCGACCCCCGTCGTCGCCAGGCCGAGCGTCGGACGCCCGTCGGCTGCGAGCCGCGAGGACGCTCCGCGCGCCATCTGCACGGCGACTCCGGGATCGACGGCCCCCCGCTCGCCGAGGACGCGCGCGTCGACCCCGAGGAGCCGGTCCTTGAGGTCGGTGGCATAGCTCACCACTCCCCCGCGGTACACGGCGGAGGCGCCGGGCACCTCCACGAGGGCGGAGCTGAGCGCGCCGCCGGTGAGCGACTCCGCGACGGCGAGGTCGACACCCCGCCGCCGGAGCTCGGCGATCAGCTGCGCGGCCGTCACCGCGTCGACCGGGCGGCCCGGCTCTGGCGGGCGGCGTCGGCGAGGTAGTCGATCCCGGTGGCGACCGTGAGCACCACCGCGGCCGTCATCGTGATCCCGTTCAGCCAGTGGACCCACTCGCCGAGGACGGCCCAGAGCGGCAGCAGAGCGAGGGAGATCGCGATCGACTGCACGATCGTCTTGAGCTTGCCGCCCCGTGACGCCGGGATCACCCGGTCCGAGAGCACGGCCATCCGGAAGACGGTGATGCCGATCTCGCGCACCAGGATGACGATCGTCACCCACCACGGCAGCTCCGCGAGGATCGAGAGCCCGACGAGCGCCGCACCGGTCAGCACCTTGTCGGCGATCGGATCCAGGAGCTTGCCGAGATCGGTCACGAGGCCCCGGCTCCGGGCGATGTGCCCGTCGATGCCGTCCGTGGCGATCGCGACGATGAAGAGGAGCGCCGCGGCGATCCGGATCCCGCCGTCCTGCCCCCCGTCGGCCAGCAGGAGCCAGAAGAAGACGGGCGCCAGCAGGATCCGGAGGACCGTGATCGCGTTCGGCAGGTTCCAGTTGCCCGACGCGGCCGGAGCCGGTGCGGTGGGGTGGGTCATCGTGCTCCGCCGTTCCTCGCAGTGCGGGCGACCGGGACGGTCACTCGCGTCCCGTCAGCGTCCAGGCGTCCTCGCCGGACCCCTCGTCGTCGTCGTGGTAGTCGGTGGCGGCGGGCCCCGTCGGCTCGGCCAGCGGATCCGCATACGGATCCGGGGCGACCGAGGACGGCGCGGCCGGCCCCTCGCCCGGGTCCTCGCCGCGCATCCGCGCGAGGACGCCCGGCAGCTGCTCGGCGGTGACCAGCACGTCGCGGGCCTTCGACCCCTCGGAGGGGCCGACGACCTCGCGCGACTCGAGCAGGTCCATCAGTCGGCCGGCCTTGGCGAAGCCGACGCGGAGCTTGCGCTGCAGCATCGAGGTCGAGCCGAACTGCGTGCTGACGACGAGCTCGGCCGCCGCGACCAGCAGCTCGAGGTCGTCCCCGATGTCGGAGTCGATCTCCTTGCGCTGCGCCTGCACGGTGATGTCCTGGCGGTACTCGGGCTGCGCCTGACGGGTGACGTGCTCGACGACCTTCGCGATCTCGTCCTCGCGGACCCAGGCGCCCTGCACGCGCATCGGCTTGTTGGTGCCCATGGGGAGGAAGAGGCCGTCGCCCTGCCCGATGAGCTTGTCGGCTCCCGGCTGGTCGAGGATGACCCGCGAGTCGGTCACGCTGGTCACCGCGAAGGCGAGGCGGCTGGGCACGTTCGCCTTGATGAGGCCGGTCACCACGTCGACGCTCGGCCGCTGCGTGGCAAGCACGAGGTGGATGCCCGAGGCGCGCGCGAGCTGGGTGATCCGCACGATCGAGTCCTCGACGTCGCGCGGGGCGACCATCATCAGGTCGGCGAGCTCGTCGACCACCACGAGGAGGTACGGGTACGGCTTGAGGACGCGGCTGCTGCCCGCCGGGAGCTTGATCTCGTCCGCGCGGACGGCCGCGTTGAAGTCGTCGATGTGACGGAACCCGAACGAAGCCAGGTCGTCGTAGCGCATGTCCATCTCCTTCACGACCCACTGCAGCGCCTCGGCGGCCTTCTTGGGGTTCGTGATGATCGGAGTGATCAGGTGCGGCACTCCGCCGTAGATGGTGAGCTCCACGCGCTTGGGGTCGATCAGGACCATCCGCACGTCCTGCGGGCGCGCGCGCATCAGCAGGCTCGTGATCATCGAGTTGACGAAGCTGGACTTGCCGGAGCCGGTGGAGCCGGCGACCAGGAGGTGCGGCATCTTGGCGAGGTTCGCCACGACGTAGCCGCCCTCGACGTCCTTGCCGACGCCGATGGTCATCGGGTGCGTGGACGTCGTCGAGGCCGGCGAGCGGAGGACGTCGCCCAGCGAGACGATCTCGCGGTCCGTGTTGGGGATCTCGACGCCGATCGCGCTCTTGCCCGGGATCGGGGAGAGGATCCGGACCTCGTTGCTGGCGACGGCGTAGGAGAGGTTCTTGCTGAGCGCGGTGACGCGCTCGACCTTGACGCCGGGGCCGAGCTCGATCTCGTAGCGGGTGACGGTCGGGCCGCGGGAGAAGCCGGTGACCGTCGCATCCACGTTGAACTGCTGCAGCACCTCGGTGATGGCGCGGACCATCTCGTCGTTGGCCGCCGAGCGCGCCTTGGAGGGCGTGCCCGTCGAGAGGGCGGCCGCCGAGGGGAGGCGGTACGGCGCGTCGTCCTCGAACGAGGAGTCGAAGCCGGCGGTCGGATCCTCCTCGGCGAGGGGCGCGATCGGGCCGGTCTCGATGACGGGCGGGATCGGGACGGCGGGCGCCACATCGAGGCGGTCGAGCCGGATGACCTCGGTCGCGTCGTCGTCGACCACACCGGTCGCGCCGCGGGGAGCGCCCGTCTGCTCGAAGCGGGCGAGCGCGGCCTCGGCGGTCTCGGCCTCGGCCAGCACCTCGGTGGCGTAGGAGCGGGTCGGCGGGTGGGCCTCGTCGTCGCGCTCCTCGAGCGCGGTGTCGAAGCCCTTCGCGCGGCCGCGGGCGGGAGCGGTGCCCTCGAGCACCTCGGTGAAGGAGTCGATCGGGAGCTCGGTCTGCACGGTCGGCTCGTCCTCGCGCCCGGACTCGGTGCGCCGCCACCAGGGCAGCTCTCCGCCGTCCTGCTGCGCGTCCTCCTCCTGCTCGGCCTCCGCCTTCGCCGCGGCCTTGGCGGCGGCCCGCTCGGCCTTGAGGCGGGCGCGCTCCTCGTCGTCGAGCACGGGGGCGCCGAAGAGGTAGCCGTAGAGCTCCCGCGAGCGCGCGCCGATGCGGTTCGGCGGGGTCTTGGTGATGATGAACAGCGACAGCAGGATCACGAGCGACAGCAGCACGGTCGCGCCGGGGACGGTGGCGATCGCCACGAGCGGGGCGCCCACCAGCCAGCCGAGGACGCCTCCCGCTGCCGCCATGGTCTCGATTCCCTGGCCGGGCTGCGGCAGGCCGAGGTGCGCGTGGCAGATGCCGGCGGAGGCGACGAGCAGCGTGATGACGCCCACGCCCATCCGCCCGTTGTCGTCGACGGACCGGGGGTGCCGGAAGAGCCAGAGGGAGAAGAGGAGAAGGACGACCGGCAGCACGTAGGCGACCCGGCCGAAGAAGCCGCCGAAGCTCCACGCGTCGAGCACCAGGGCGACCGGGTCGGTCGCGAGGAACCACTCGACGACCGCGCCCGCGACGGCCAGCAGCAGCAGCAGGAAGGGGACGCCGTCGCGGCGCTCCTCCTTCGCCAGCCGCTCGGGACCGAGGGCGCGCGCTGCGCCGCCCGCGAGGTGGGCCAGCGCCATCCAGAGCCGCACGGCGGGGTTGGTGCGCGGGGCGGACTCGAAGGCCACCGTCTTCGTCTCGGCGGCCGCCTTGCCCGAGCCCCGGCCGGATCGCGGCGCGCCGGAGCGCGGAGTCGCGCTGCCGCGCCCGCGCGAGGTCGTCTTGGTACTGGTCGCCATGAGGCCACCGTACCTGCCGCCCCCGTCAGGGCCGGTGACCCGCGCCGCGACGGCAGGCGCCGATCCGCCGCCGGCCGGGAGGCTCAGGCCTCGATGACGAGCGGCACGATCATGGGCCGGCGGCGGTAGGAGGTGTTGACCCAGCGGCCGACGACTCGACGGACGGCCTGCGAGAGCGCGTGCTGATCGCTCGCCCCGTTCCGCACCGCCTCCTCGAGCGCGGCCGCGATCCGCGGCTTGACCTCGTCGAAGACGCTGTCGTCCTCCGCGAAGCCCTTCGCGTGGATCTCGGGGCCGACGACGATCCGCCCCGTGCCCGCCTCGACCACCACGATGATCGAGATGAAGCCCTCCTCGCCGAGGATCCGCCGGTCCTTGAGGTCGGCGTCGGTGATCTCGCCCACCGACGATCCGTCGACGTAGACGAACCCCAGGTCGAGCCGTCCGACGACGGTCGCCCTGCCGTCGAGCAGGTCGATCACGGTGCCGTCCTCGGCGATGATCGTGTTCTCCTCCGCGATCCCGGTCTCGCGCGCGAGCTGCGCGTTCGCGACCAGGTGCCGGTACTCGCCGTGCACCGGCATCACGTTCAGCGGCTTGAGGATGTTGTAGCAGTAGAGGAGCTCGCCGGCCGCGGCGTGCCCGGACACGTGCACCTTCGCGTTGCCCTTGTGCACGACGGTCGCTCCGAGCCGCGTGAGCCCGTTGATGACCCGGTACACCGCGTTCTCGTTGCCGGGGATGAGGCTGGAGGCGAGGATCACCGTGTCGCCCTCCCCCGGCTCGATCTGGTGATCGAGGTTGGCCATCCGGCTGAGGACGGCCATCGGCTCGCCCTGCGACCCGGTGGACATGTAGACGATCCTGTCCTCGGGGACGTCGCCCGACTTCTTCATGTCGACCAGGACTCCCGGAGGGACGTGCAGGTAGCCGAGATCCGCGGCGATGCGCATGTTGCGGACCATGGAGCGGCCGAGCAGCGCCACGCGGCGGCCCGTGGCGTGGGCCGCGTCGAGCACCTGCTGCACCCGGTGCACGTGGCTGGAGAAGCTCGCGACGATGACGCGGCGGGTCGCCCTGGCCATGACGCTCTCGATGACCGGGCCGATGTCGCGCTCGCTCGGCGTGAAGCCGGGGACGTCGGCGTTGGTGGAGTCGACCATGAACAGGTCGACTCCCTCCTCGCCGAGGCGGGCGAAGGCGCGCAGGTCGGTGATCCGGCCGTCGAGCGGCAGCTGGTCCATCTTGAAGTCGCCGGTGTGCAGCACCGAGCCCGCGTCGGTGACGATCGACACGGCCAGCGCGTCCGGGATCGAGTGGTTCACGGCGACGAACTCGAGCTCGAAGGGCCCGAGGTTCTCGACGTCGCCCTCCTTCACCGTGAGCGTGTACGGCGTGATCCGGTGCTCCTTGAGCTTCGCCTCGACGAGGGCGAGCGTGAGGGTGGAGCCGATCAGCGGGATGTCGCGCTTCAGCCGGAGCAGGTAGGGGACGGCGCCGATGTGGTCCTCGTGGCCGTGGGTGAGGACCACTCCGACGATGTCGTCGAGCCGGTCCCGGATGGGCGTGAAGTCCGGGAGGATCAGGTCGACGCCCGGCTGGTCCTCCTCCGGGAAGAGCACGCCGCAGTCGACGACCAGGAGCCTGCCGTCGATCTCGAAGACGGTCATGTTGCGGCCGATCTCGCCGAGGCCGCCGAGGGGGATGATCCGGAGCGTTCCCGGAGCGAGCGGGGCGGGGATGATCACGGGACCGGGCATGCGCCCTCCTTCTCCAGCGGTGCTTTCTCGGGACGTGCCGCTCGGGCTCAGCGGGTGGTGCCGGCGACCTTCGGGAGGGCGCCGCCGGCCGCGGCGTTGCGGTCGGGCCGGAAGTTGCGGAAGTCGACGCCCGGGATGTCGCGGACCAGGCCGAGCTCGTCCTCGATGAGCGCCGCCTCCGACTCCTCCGGGCCGACCAGGGGCAGCCGCACGCGCGGCGAGGAGATGCGGCCGAGGCCGTGCAGGATGTACTTCGCGGCGACGGTCCCGGGGACGTGCGTCATCACGGCGCGCACGAGCGGCTCGAGCTGCTGGTGCGCACGAGTGGCCGCGTGGAGGTCGCCCGCGTTCACCGCGTCGACGATCGTGCGGTACGGCGCGGCGGCGATGTTCGCGGTGACGCCGATGAGCCCCGTGGCGCCGATGGCGAGCTCGGGGAGCACGTTCGCGTCGTCGCCGCAGAAGTACATCAGGTCGGTCTGGTTGAGCACGCGGCTGACCTCGGAGAGATCGCCCTTCGCGTCCTTCACGGCCAGGATGTTCGGGTGCTTGGCCGCCCGCAGGATCGTCTCGTAGCGGATCGGCACGCCGGTGCGGCCGGGGATGTCGTAGAGGATGACCGGCAGGTCCGTCGCATCCGCGATCATCCGGAAGTGGGTGAGCACGCCCGCCTGCGTGGGCTTGTTGTAGTACGGGGTGACGATCATGTTGCCGTCGGCGCCGGCCTTCTCGCTCTGACGGGCGAGCTGCATGGCGTGGGCGGTCTCGTTCGAGCCGCCTCCCGTGATGATCTTCGCGCGGCCCCCCGCGACCGAGCGGCCGACCTCGACGAGGCGGATCTTCTCCGGGTCGGTCAGGGTGCTGGTCTCGCCCGTGGTCCCGGTGACCACGATGCCGTCCGCGCCCGCTGCGATGCAGTCGTCGATGTGCTTCTCGACACCGGGCCAGTCGACCTCGCCGTCGGCGGTGAACGGGGTGACCAGGGCGACCAGGACCTGGCCGAAGGGATTCTCCGGAGTTGACACGCTGCCAGGGTAGCGGGTCGCCGCCGCGCCGCCGGGAGGAGGTTCCCGGAGCCGCCCGCGCGGACGGCAGCAGGCGGATCGGGCGGGACGGCCCGCTCGTCCTCGCCGGGCGGCGGGCTACGGAGCGACGCGGCCGTTCGCTGTGAAGGCGGCGGCCGTGAGGGGCATCAGCTCCTGGAAGTGCGTCTCCATCTGCTCGGCCGCCATCTCGATCTCGCGCTGCGGGAAGGAGGGGAACGTCGAGTCCTCGCGCTTGGTGCGCAGGGAGAGGAAGTTCATCAGCGAGCGGGCGTTGAGCGTGACGTACATCGACGAGTAGATGTTCAGCGGGAGGACGATCCGGGCGACCTCGCGGGCGACGCCCTCGCCGAGCATCCGCCGGTACGACTCGTAGGCCTGCGTGCTGACGCGGCGCGTCTCCTCGGCGACGAGCTCGGCCTGCTCGGGGGTGCCCGGCTCGAAGGAGTAGGCGCCGGGCTTGCCGACCTGCACGAGGTTGCGGCGGGGACCGGGTACGTAGAAGACCGGGCGGAGCTCGCGGTAGCGGCCCGACTCCTCGTTGTAGGAGGCGATGCGGTGCCGCATGAACTCGCGGAAGACGAAGATCGGCGCCTGCACGTAGAAGGTCATCGAGTTGTGCTCGAACGGCGAGCCGTGGCGGTCGCGCATCAGGTAGTTGATCAGTCCGCGGTCGCGCTTGCGCTGCAACTCGGCGTCGGACTCCTCGCCGTCGAGCGCCTCGGCGAGCGTCTTCTCGCCCTGGGTCGAGACGCGGGCCGCGAACAGCACGTCGGAGTCGTGGGCGCTCGCGCGGACCAGCTCGACGACGACATCACTGCGGAAGACGGGACTACTCGGGTCTGCGCTGAGGCTGCTCTGTTCGGTCACGGATCGAACCTAGACCACGCTCCGACCGCGGCCGTCGTCACATCCCGAAACAGTCGTCCGCGGAGCGCCCGCGCCGACCTACGCTTCCCGGATGGAGCCCGTGACGATCCTCGCCGCACTGCTCGGCCTCGTCGTGCTGGGCGTCGTCCTCGGGGCTGTCCATCGGGCCCGCTCCGGGCGCGTCGCGAGCGCCCCCTCGCGCCAGGACCCCGCGATCGACCCCGGCGAGCTCGTCCCCGGCGCAGTGCTCGGGACCCGGGCCACAGTCGTGCAGTTCTCGACCGACGTCTGCACGCGGTGCCCTGCAGTGCGACGGATGCTCGGGGAGCTCGCCCAGCAGCGGCCCGGGCTGGCGCACCTCGACGTCGATCTGACGCACCGCCCCGACCTCGCGGCGCGCTTCCGCGTCCGGCAGACGCCCACGCTCCTCCTGCTCGATCGAGACGGAGTGCCGCGCAGCCGCGTCGGCGGCGCTCCGACCCGGGCCGCCCTGACCATCGAGCTCGACCGACTCCAGGAGACATGATGAGCACCCGCTCCCCCTCCACCACCGGCGCCACTCCCCCGTCCGGCACCGTCGATCCCCGCGGCCCGAGGGTCGCCGCCGGAGTCACCGCCGCACTCCTCCTCACGGCCGTGGGCCTCGGGCTCGCGGCCGCGGCCCGGGCCGACCTCGACGGCCGGCTCTCCCAGCCCGGCTTCCTCCTGCTGCTCGCGCTCGCCGCCCTCTTCGCCTGGTCGGCCGCGCGCGGCGTCGGCTCCGGCCCCTGGGCGGTGCTGTTCCGCCGGGTGGTCCGGCCGCACCTGGCACCGCCGCGCGAGTGGGAGGACGCCCGCCCGCCGCGCTTCGCCCAGCTGATCGGCCTGGTGGTGACCGGCGCCGGCGTCCTCCTGCACGTCGCCGGCGTCCCGGGATCGGTTCCGGTCGCCGCGGCCGTCGCCTTCCTCGCCGCCTTCCTCAACGCCGTGTTCGGCCTCTGCCTGGGCTGCGAGCTCTACCTCGTGCTCGCGCGGGCCGGCCTGGTCGGGCGCTCGGCCGGCTCCCGGGCGTGAGGCTCTAGGCTGGGTCCGCTTCGCGGGCGGCCCGCGACCGGCTCCGGGAGGCACCATGAGCGACTCATCCGCACGGCACTCCGACCACGACGGGACCACGGACTCCGGCTCGCCGCGGCGCGCCGCGCGCACGCCGGGCGAGCGCGTGTCGACGCCGTCCGAGCTGCCGTCGGCCCGGCCGGATGCGTCCGCTCCCCGGCTCCGCGTCCTGATCTCGGGCGCCAGCGGGATGATCGGCTCCGAGCTGACCCGCCAGCTGCGCGCCGAGGGGCACGAGATCCTGCGCCTGGTGCGCCACGCGCCGTCGAGCCCGGACGAGTTCCACTGGGCGCCCACCTCGCACATGCTCGACTTCAGCGTGCTCGACCGCGTCGACGCCGTGATCAACCTCTCCGGCGCCTCGATCAGCCGCCTGCCGTGGACCGCGTCCTACAAGCGGGAGATCCTCGACTCGCGGATCCAGTCCACGCAGACCCTCACCGACGCGATGCGGATGTCCTCGACCCCGCCGACGACGCTGATCAACGCCTCCGCGGTCGGCTACTACGGAGACCGCCCGGGCGAGGAGCTCACCGAGCAGTCCTCGCGTGGCGACGGATTCCTCGCCGATGTCGTCGACCGCTGGGAGAAGGCCGCCCACCTCGCGCCCGAGGCCACGCGGGTGGTCACCGCTCGCACCGGGCTCGTCCTCGGCGACGGCGGCGCGCTCAAGCCGCTCCTGCCCCTGACGAAGCTCGGTCTCAGCGGACCCCTCGGCAGCGGCAATCAGGCCTGGCCCTGGATCAGCCTCTACGACGAGGCCGCGGCGATCCGCCACCTGCTCACGTCCTCGCTCTCGGGCCCGGTGAACCTCGCCGGACCGGTGCCGGCGACCGCGAACGACGTGATGCGCACCCTCGCCGAGCAGCTGCACCGCCCGTTCAAGCTGGCCGTCCCCGAGAAGATCATCGAGCTCGCGCTGCGCGACGCCGGGCACGAGCTCCTGCTCTCGAGCCAGCGCCTGGTTCCCCAGCGGCTGCTGGACGACGGCTTCGAGTTCCGCCACCGCACCGTCGGCGAGGCGCTGGAGTGGGTGCTCGCCTGATCCGGGCCGCCTGAGCGGTCCTCGCCCGGAGGGCCGGGCTCGGGTCGCGGCCGAGCGGTCAGGCCGGAGCCTCGTGCTCCAGCGCGATGGCCCGGCGGATGGCGCCTCGGGCGCGCTTGCGGTCGCCGCTGGCGTCGTAGGCGAGGCCGAGGCGGTACCAGGCGCGCCAGCTCCCGGGCTGCGCGTCGACCTCCTCCGCGTACTGCGGGAACAGCGCGTCCGCCTCCTCCCGGAGCGGACGCCCGCTGGCCCGCGAGTCGAGGACCTCCTGCGGCAGCGCGTTCTCGCCCTCCAGCCGACGGGCCAGCTTCTCGGCGCGGAGCCCGAACAGCAGCTCGCGCACGAGCCCCCAGACGCCGACGGCGCCGAGGATCAGCAGGCCGACGCCCATCACGATGCCGGGCACCGTCGCCGCGGCGAAGGCGACGACGGAGTACTGCAGGCAGACGAACAGGTAGAGGGCCAGCAGGACCGCCATCAGGACGACGCCGACGCGGGTCCTCACGGGGTGCTCGTCGCTGCGGCGGCCTGGCCGGACGGAGTCCGGTCGATGACGGGCTGCTCGTCGACCGGCCGCTCGGCGAGAGGCGCGGCGTCGAAGGCGGCGCGCAGGTCGATCAGCGCGTCGAGGCCCACCACCACGCCCGTGGTCGTCCGGACCGCGTCGAGAGCACGCAGGACGCCCTGCTCGTAGGACGCCTGCGAGGTGGTGTCGTGCCGGATGGTGACCGTCTCGCCGGTGCCGCCGAAGACGACCTCCTGGCGCGCCTCCACTCCGGGCAGGCGGAGGCTGTGGACCGGGACGCTCGCGACCTGCTGGCCGCGGGCCCGCTGGTCGGTGTGCGGAGCCTGCACCGGACCGAGCTCGGCCCGGGCGCGCAGCAGCAGCTCGGCCGTGCGGACCGCGGTCCCGGAGGGCGAGTCGACCTTGCGGGCGCCGTGGGTCTCGACGATCTCGGCGGCGTCGAAGAACCGCGCGGCCACGGTGGCCAGCGCAGTCGCGAGCACCGAGCCCAGCGAGAAGTTGGGGATGATCACGACACCGGCCTCGGGCTGCTCGGCGACGCTGCGCCGGAGGGCCGCGATCCGGTCGCCGGTCCAGCCGGAGGTGCCCACGAGCACCTTCCTCCCGTTGGCCACGGCGAAGTCGACGATCTGCTGGCTGACGGCCGGCACGGTCATGTCGACGACGACGTCGGCCGCGAGCATCTCGGCGGGATCGCTCCGCGAGCCGAGCCGCGCGACGAGCGAGAACTCGCTCGACGCCTCGATGAGCGAGCAGGTGAACGAGCCGAGTCGGCCGGACGCGCCGACCACGGCGACGGAGGTAGTCACCGACTCAGCGTAGCCCGCGGCTCAGTACGGCTGGGCCTCGGGCAGGCCGGTGCGCAGCTCCACGGGCAGGTGCGAGAGATCGTTGTGCACGACGAGCACCGGCGGCTTGCGGGAGCGGACGCGGATGATCGTCAGCCCGCAGTTGGCCTGGTTGAGGCCCAGCCACCGCCAGTCGGGAGCGTCGAACACGTGGCGGACGAACCAGCCGATCACGAAGTTGTGGGTGATGAGGAGGTCGTGGCGGTCCTCGCGCGACGGCGCCAGGAACTCGGCCACCGCGTCCTGCATCTGCGCGTGCCCCGCCTCGATCTCGGCCGCGGTGACGCTGCCGAAGAAGGGCTCGAACGCCTTGGGCATGTCCGGGGTCGGCCCCGAGGGGATGCAGTCGAACAGCAGCGAGGACGGCTGGAGCGGCAGGCTCGGCAGAAGCGTCTGGAAGCGTGCGGCCGTCTCCTCGGCCCGGCGCAGCGGGGAGTGCCACGCTCCGGTGAAGGGGACTCCGCCGAGCCGCTCGGCGATGAGCCTCGCCTGGCGCTCACCACGGGCCGAGAGCGGGCCGTCCGGCATGCCGTGCTCGGCGTCCTGCTGCTCGCCGTGGCGGACGAGGTAGATGTAGTGGGACACGGGGTCCTCCCTGGTGCGGCGCGGCGGTGCGCGGTCAGCGGGCGTTCGACGATCGGATCAGATCGCGGAGGCGCTCTCGATCCCGGCGATCCCGGCGAAGGCCGACTCGTCGACCGCGCCGACGGCCGAGATCGACGACGGCCCCCGGGCCAAGTCTGCCGCGAGTGCCTGGACGTCCTCCGCGCCGACGAGGGCGAGTCGGCGCAGGCTCTCGTCGAGGTCGACGAACTCGCCGAAGGTCAGCTCTGCGCGTCCGAGGCGCGACATCCGGGTGTCGGAGTCCTCCAGCGCGAGCGCCGCCGCTCCCGAGAGCTGGCCGCGGGCGCGGGCGAGCTCGTCGTCGGTGACGCCGTCCTCGGCGAGGCGGTGGAACTCGGTGAGCAGGAGCTCGGCGACCGTCCCCGCCTTCGCCGGGGTGCACGCGGCGTAGAGCCCGAAGAGGCCCGCGTCCGAGTAGGACGGGGCGAAGGAGTAGACGGAGTAGGCCAGGCCGCGCTTCTCGCGTACCTCCTGGAACAGCCGCGAGGACATGCCGCCGCCGAGGATCGAGTTGAGGACGCCCATCGTCATCCGCCGCTCGTCGCCCGCGGCGAGACCGGGGAAGCCGACCAGCAGGTTCGCCTGCTCGGTGGGGCGGTGCACCACCGACAGGGCGCTGCCGCGGGTGTAGGACGCACGGCCGCCGACGCGCCGCTCGACGGGCGGGGCCGCCGTGCCGAGGTCCCAGCCGTCGGCGACGAGGACCCGCTGGAGCAGCGCGACGAGCGCCTCGTGGTCGACGGCGCCGGCGACGGTGATCACCACGTCGCGCGGGCGGTAGGCGGCGCGGTAGTGCGCCCAGACCGCGTCCCGGGTGGCCTCGCCGATGGTCGCGGCGGTGCCCCCGATCGGGCGGCCCAGCGGGTGGTCGCCGAACACGGCCTCGAACAGCTTCTCGCCCGCCACGTCGGCCGGATCGTCGTCCGCCATCGCGAGCTCCTCGAGGATGACCCCGCGCTCGGTCTCGAACTCGTCCGGATCGATCAGGCTCGAGGTCACCATGTCGGCGATCACCTCGACCGCCATCGGGAGGTCGCGGTCCTGGATCTTGGCGTAGTAGCAGGTGTACTCCTTGGCGGTGAGAGCGTTGTGCTCCCCGCCCACGGAGTCGAAGGACACGGCGATGTCGAGGGCGGACCGCTTCTGCGTGCCCTTGAACAGCAGGTGCTCGAGGAAGTGCGTCGAGCCGACGTTGGAGGGCACGGCGGGCTCGCCCGCGGTCGCGGGGCGGCCGAGCCGCTCGTCGCGAGAACCCGCGGCGACCCAGAAGCCGATCGTGGCGCTGCGGGCGCCGGGCACCGATTCGCTGAGGATGCGGACACCGCTCGGGAGGACGGAGCGGCGGACCGTGGATCCGCCTGCGGCCCGGACTGACGTCTCCGGCTGGTCGAGGGGCAGTGCGACTCCGTGATTCATCGTGCCCACCCTAGGCCACCGCGACGGTTGCCCGAGCCGGGCTGTCGCGCCGTGGCGGGAGAGGTGCAGGGGGCGTCGCGGACGGGCGCGGTCAGCGGCGCGCGCGCTCCAGCGCGGCCAGGTGTCCGGGGTCGAGCTCGAGCGAGACCGCGCGCACCAGCGCGTCCACGTCGGCGGGTGAGCGCGGGGCGACCGTCGCGGCGGTCAGCCGCGGCCGGCCGAGCAGCCAGGCCAGGGCGACGGCGGCGGGAGCGGCCGAGAGCTCGGCACCGATCGCGTCGAGGACGGCGAGGACCCGGCGTCCGCGGCGCCCGAGGTGGGAGGCGGCGAGTGCCCCGTCGGGCAGGCGGCCGAGCTCGCGGCGGGTGCGCTCGGCGCCGCGGAGGAACCCGTGGGCGAGGGGGACGGTCGCGAGCAGGGCGAGTCCCTGGCCGGCGGCGACGAGGCCGAGGTCGCCCTCCGAGCCGGGCCGCTCGAGCAGGTTCCAGCGGACCTCCGCGCCGGCGAGGCGGGGCAGCCCGTGGGCGGCCAGGACGCGCGCCTCGAAGAGCTCCTCCGGGGAGAACCCGGAGGCGACCACCGACCGCACCAGCCCGCGCGCCAGCAGCACGTCGACAGCGCTGAGGAGCTCGTCGAGGCGCCCCGCCCCGTCGGGGCGGACCGCCAGCACGTCGAGGCGATCGGTGCGGAGGCGGCGCAGCGCCCCCTCGACACGGTCCACCAGCGCACGCGGCGTCGCGGGCGCGCCGACCGGAGCGGCGAAGCGGCCGATCAGGATGAAGCGGTCCCGGTCGCGGTGTCCGGCGGGCCAGCCGCCGACGCCCTCCGCGAGGCTCGAGTCGGTGACGACGACGCCGTTGCCGCCCCACGCCGCGTAGCGCTCGAGCAGCCCGGCACCGTCGTCGCGGCCGAGGGCCGCCGCGTCGAGCACGAAGGGGAAGAGGTCGTGGCCGGAGTCGCCCATCGGCCGGCGGTGCGAGGGTGCGACGGCGGTCGGCTCGACGGGGCCGGTCTCGGCGAGGACGCCGCTCGAGGAGGCTGCGCGGGACGCCGCGGGCGGGAGCGGGACGGCACTGTGACGGGGAGCCCGCACGACGGCGCCGGTCCTGTCCCTGGGCACGCCACCACTCTCCCTGCGGCGGCTCGGGTCCCGCCAGGGGAGAGAGTATCCGAGCGCCGGAGCCGCCACTCCGCCGGGTCGCGCACGGTTCACCAGATCGTTACACGGGCGCCGCCGGCGGGGTCGACTCGCGCCGGGCAGCGGTGCGGCGGGTCCCTCCGTGTCGGCCGTCCGGGCTAGATTCGCGACCATGGACTCCGCCGCCCCGACCCCCTCCGAGACCGCCGCCCCGACCTCCGACTCCCCCGAGCGGGAGACGTCCGCGCCCTGGTGGACGAGCGCCGTCGTCTACCAGATCTACCCGCGCTCGTTCGCGGACTCGAACGGCGACGGCATCGGCGACCTGGGCGGCATCCGCTCGAAGCTCGACCACCTCGCCGACCTGGGGGTCGACGTGATCTGGCTCTCGCCGGTCTACCCGTCGCCGCAGCACGACAACGGCTACGACATCTCGGACTACGAGGACATCGACCCGCGGTTCGGGACGCTGGAGGAGTTCGACCTGCTCCTCGCGGAGGCCCACGAGCGCGGCATCCGCATCGTGATGGACCTCGTGGTCAACCACACGAGCGACGAGCACGCCTGGTTCGTCGAGTCCCGCTCCTCGCAGGAGGACCCGAAGCGCGACTGGTACTGGTGGCGCCGCGGGCGCCGCTCGGCCGAGCCCGGCCGCGAGCTCGAGGCGGCCGCCGGCGCCGGCCTCGACGTCGCCGAGCCGAACGGCTGGCGCTCCTACTTCTCCGGCCCGGCCTGGACGCTCGACCCGGCGACGGACGAGTACTTCCTCCACCTCTTCGCGGTGCAGCAGCCGGACCTCAACTGGGAGAACCCCGAGGTGCGGCACGCGGTGCACGCGATGATGAACCGCTGGCTCGACCGCGGAGTGGACGGCTTCCGGATGGACGTGATCAACCTCGTCTCGAAGGACGTGGGAGCCGTCGACGGCGAGCAGGGCGGCGCGGGCATCGTCGGAGGGGTGGGTCCGCGGCTCCACGAGTACCTCCGCGAGATGCACGAGGCCGTGTTCGCGCACCGCGAGGGCTCCTTCCTCACCGTCGGCGAGATGCCCGGGGTCACCCTCGAGGAGGCGGTGCTCGTGACCGATCCCGAGCGGCGTGAGCTCGACATGGTCTTCCAGTTCGAGCACGTCGGCATCGACCACGGAGTCGACAAGTTCCACCCGGTGCCGCTGGACCTGGTCGCCTTGAAGGCCAACCTCGCGCGCTGGCAGGACGGCCTGGCCGAGCGCGGCTGGAACAGCCTGTACCTCGGCAACCACGACCAGCCGCGTCTCGTCTCGCGCTTCGGGGACGACGGCGCGCACCGCTACGAGTCCGCGACCCTCTGGGCGACGCTCCTCCACCTCCAGCGCGGCACGCCGTACATCTACCAGGGCGACGAGATCGGGATGACGAACGTCCCGTTCGCCGGCATCGAGGACTTCCGCGACGTCGAGTCCCTGAACTACTGGGCCGAGGCCGTCGGCGAGCGCGGCGAGGACCCGGCGACCGTGCTCGCCGGGCTGCGCGCGCAGAGCCGCGACAACGCCCGCACGCCGGTGCAGTGGGACGACGGCCCCCAGGCCGGCTTCACGACCGGCGAGCCGTGGATCGCGGTCAACCCCAACGCCGCCGAGGTGAACGTCGCCGCCGATCGGGCCGCCGAGCGGTCGGTCTTCGAGTACTACCGGGCGCTGATCGCGCTGCGGCACTCCGACGAGACGGTGCAGCTGGGCCGCTTCGCGCTGCTGGAGCCCGAGCACCCCGCGCTCTTCGCCTTCACACGCACCGGACCGGGCGAGCTGCTCGTCGTCGGGAACGTGTCCGGTGAGCCGCTCGAGGAGCCGCTGCTCGAGGAGTGGGCGGCTGCCGAGACGGTCCTCGGCAACGTCGCCGGTGCGACCGGGTCGACGTTCGGCCCGTGGGAGGCGCGCATCCTGCGCCGCTGAGCCTCGCCGCGCCCCGCTCCGAGCCCGGCGCGGGGCGCGGCGCCCGACGGCGGCGGACCAGCGGGCGAGAGCCTCAGGCGGAGACGCGGTCCAGCTGGGCGATATCGCTCCGGGTCAGTGGGAGCGCGGCCGCCGCGAACAGCGACTCGAGCTCCGCGGCGTTCCGGGCCCGGACGATCGCCGCCGAGACCTCCTGGTGCGAGAGCACCCAGGCGAGCGCGACCACGCCGGGCTCCGTGCCGTGGGCGCCGGCGATCTCGTCGAGGGCAGCGAGCACGCGGGAGCCGTGGCGGCCGACGTAGTCCAGGCCCGCCTCGAACAGGGCCGACTCCGGCTCGTCCGTGCGGCTGCGCAGGGCGCCGGTGAGGTAGCCGCTCGCCAGGGGCAGCCGCGCGAGGGTGCCGAGCTCTAGCCGCACCACCTCGGGGGCGACGTCGGTCTCGTAGGTCCGGCGCTCCATCAGGCTGTACTCCGACACGACGGCCGAGAGCGACGGCAGCGCGAACGCGGTCGCCGTCTCGTGCAGCGCCGTGATCGCGGCTCCGCTGAAGTGCGCGGCGCCCAGGGCGCCGACCGAGCCGTCCGCCAGGAACGGCGCGACCGCCGCCAGGCTGTCGGCGATGGGGATCCCGGGGTCCTCGCTGTCGAACGAGAGCAGGTCGATCCGGGTGCCGAGCCGCTCGAGGCTCCCCTCGATCGCGATGCGGACGTCCTCCGGGGCGAGTCCCGGCGCGTCCGGGTGCCGGCCGACCTTCGTCGCGACCAGCATCCGCTCGCGCAGCCCGCTCTGCTCGAGCCAGCGGCCGATCATGTACTCGCTCCGACCGGTCGCGTAGTGGTCCGCGGTCGAGATCAGGGTGCCGCCGAGGCGGCCGAACGCGTCGAGCACCTCGGTGGTGTCGTCGATCCCGGCGGCCCAGCCGAAGACGGAGCCGTCGAGGGCGAGCGGATGCACGGGGAGGCCGGTCCGACCCAGGGTGCGTGAGAGGAGGGGCGTCTCCGGCTCGGTGGCCAGGGGCGTCGGGTCGGTCACGGAGTCCTCCGGTCGGGGCGGTGCGGCGCGGTCCCGCCACCGTACCCCATGCCCCCGCCGACGACGGACGCCCGCCCCACCGGAGTGGGACGGGCGTCACGGTCGTGCAGGAGGGATCAGCTCTCGGCGGGAGCCTCGGCCTCGGCCTCCTCGGCCACGACGGGCGCGAGGGACAGCTTGCCGCGGTCGTCGATCTTGGTGATCTGGACGAGCAGCTTCTGGCCGACTCCGAGGACGTCCTCGACGTTCTCGACGCGCTTGCCGCCGGCGAGCTTGCGGACCTCGCTGATGTGCAGCAGTCCGTCCTTGCCGGGGAGGAGCGAGACGAACGCGCCGAAGGTCGCGAGCTTGACGACGGTTCCGAGGAACTGCTCGCCGACCTCGGGGTTGGTCGGGTTCGCGATGGCGTTGACCTGCGCACGCGCGGCCTCGGCCGACGGACCGTCGACGGCCCCGATGTAGACGGTGCCGTCCTCCTCGATGGAGATGTCGGCGCCGGTCTCGTCCTGGATCGCGTTGATCGTCTTGCCCTTGGGGCCGATCAGCTCGCCGATCTTGTCGACGGGGATCTGCACCGAGATCACGCGGGGCGCGGTCGGGGCCATCTCGTCGGGCTGGTCGATGGCCGCCGTGAGCACCGCGAGGATCGTGGTGCGGGCGTCCTTGGCCTGCTTGAGCGCGGCGTCGAGCACCGACGACGGGATGCCGTCGAGCTTGGTGTCGAGCTGGATGGCCGTGACGAACTCGGCGGTTCCGGCGACCTTGAAGTCCATGTCGCCGAGCGCGTCCTCGGCGCCCAGGATGTCGGTCAGCGCCGCGTAGCGGGTCTGGCCGTCGACGACGTCGGACACGAGGCCCATCGCGATGCCCGCGACCGGGGCGCGCAGCGGCACTCCGGCGTTGAGGAGCGACAGGGTCGACGCGCAGACCGAGCCCATCGAGGTCGAGCCGTTGGAGCTCAGCGCCTCGGAGACCTGGCGGATCGCGTAGGGGAACTCCTCGCGGCTCGGCAGCACCGGCACGAGGGCGCGCTCGGCGAGGAAGCCGTGCCCGATCTCGCGACGCTTCGGCGATCCGACGCGGCCGGTCTCACCGGTCGAGTAGGGCGGGAAGTTGTAGTGGTGCAGGTACCGCTTCTTGGTGACGGGCGACAGCGAGTCGATCTGCTGCTCCATCTTGAGCATGTTCAGCGTGGTGACGCCCAGGATCTGGGTCTCGCCGCGCTGGAAGATGGCCGAGCCGTGGACGCGCGGGATGACCTGCACCTCGGCGTCGAGCGGGCGGATGTCGGCGAGGCCGCGTCCGTCGATGCGCACGCCGTCGCGAAGGATGCGGCCGCGGACGACCACCTTCGTGACGGACTTGTACGCCGCTCCGACCTGGTTGTAGGCCTCGGCCGACAGCTGACCCGAGGCGATGCGCTCGGCGATCTGCTCCTTGACGCGCGCCTTGAGGGCGTCGTCGGCGTCCTGCCGCTCGACCTTGTCGGCGATCTGGTACACGCGGACGAGCTCGTCGTAGCTGAGCTCGGCGACGTTGTCGTAGGTCTCCTGCGCGTAGGGCAGGAACACCGGGTAGTCCTTGACCGGCTTCGCGGTCTCGGCGGCGAGCTTCGCCTGCGCCTCGACGAGTGCGCGGAGGAAGGGCTTGGCGGCCTCGAGGCCCTCGGCGACGACGTCCTCGCTGGGCTTGGTCGCACCCGCCTTGATGAGGTTCCAGGAGGACTCCGTGGCCTCGGCCTCGACCATCATGATGGCGACGTCCGAGGAGCCGTCCTCGTTGGTGACGACGCGGCCCGCGACGGTGAGGTCGAAGACGGCGTTCTCCAGCTGGGAGGCCTTGGGGAAGGCGACCCACTGGTCGTTGCCGGAGCCGTCGGACATGAGCGCCAGGCGGACGCCGGCGACCGGGCCGGAGAACGGCAGGCCGGAGATCTGCGTGGACGCGCTCGCGGCGTTGATCGCGAGGGCGTCGTAGAACTCGTCCGGCGCGATGCTGAGGACCGTGATGACGATCTGGACCTCGTTGCGCAGGCCCTCGACGAACGAGGGGCGCAGCGGCCGGTCGATCAGACGGCAGACCAGGATCGCCTCGGTGGAGGGGCGGCCCTCGCGGCGGAAGAACGAGCCGGGGATCTTGCCGGCGGCGTAGGAGCGCTCCTCGACGTCGACGGTCAGCGGGAAGAAGTCGAAGTTGTCCTTCGGGTTCTTCGAGGCCGACGTGGCCGAGAGGAGCATGGTGTCCTCGTCGAGGTAGGCGGCGACGGCGCCCTGAGCCTGCTGCGCGAGGCGGCCGGTCTCGAAGCGGACGGTGCGGGTGCCGTACGAGCCGTTGTCGAGAACGGCTTCGGCGAATGTGATTTCAGGACCTTCCAAGAGGTCTGTCTCCTTAACGTCTGCAGCGGCGCCCCTTCTGGGCGCCGGCGTTCGTCGGAGCAGCGGTCCGGTCAGGAATCGAGACGATCCCACGGCAGGGCTTCGCGCCGTGCCGTCTTGTGGAGGGCGTTCGTGCTGGCCACCAGTAGAAGAGCTCCGGGCTGTCGCGACCTGTGCCGCGAGCGGGACGTGCCGCCTGCGACTCGTGCCGCGGCGGCCCGTGCTCTGTCGCACGCTGCCGCCGTCCGGGACTCCACCACCGAGGACCAGCTTCCTGCCGGCCTGCTCCGTGGCTCGAATCCTGGGTCGACCGGCGGTCGCTTTCGGATTCGGAACCGGTTCATGCTATCAGCCGCGGTGCGGTTCCTCCATGGACCGCGCCGACCCGGCGGGCCCTCCGCCCGTCAGCCCCGCGTCTCGTGCATCAGCAGCTCGACGCGCAGCCCGCCCCTCACCGTCACGATGCGGGCCGGCACGCGGGGCGACCTCCCCGCCTCCGAGAGCCGGGCGAGGGCGGCCTCGACCACGTTCTCGAGACCGCGCGGCACCTGGCCGACGAGCCCCGAGGGGCGCTGGGCCGCGAACAGGCGGACCGGCATCGGAGCGTCCACGCGCTCCTCCTCCGCGGTGCGGCGCGGGATCACGGCCGTGACCTCGTCCTCGCCGAGGGCGAGCACCCGCGCGATCTCGTCCTGGTGCGGCCGGGAGTCGGCGAGGCGGAGGAGGGTGTCACCGCGCCGCGACTTCGGGCGCAGCTCGTAGTCGTAGTCGTCGAGCTTGCCCGAGCCGCGGTCGTCGGAGGGGAGGGGGTTCGCGTCGCCGCGTCCGAACGAGAAGAGCTTCATGCCTCCATTGTCCAGCGCGCGGCCCCTCCCCCGCTCGCGTCAGGCGGTGCGCCGCATCCGGGCGATCGCCGCGAGCACCAGGACGAGCACGACGGCGACGAAGCCGAGCAGGACCGGGACGGCCGGCAGGAGCGCGAGCGCGGCACCGATCGCCAGGACCGGCACCGCGAGGCCGAGGTAGGCGGCGAGGAACACGGCCGCGAGCACCTCGCCTCGGGTCTCGTCGGTGGCGAGCGAGCCGGCGACTCCGAGCGCCAGGCGGAAGAGCAGGCCCACGCCCGCTCCCGCGAGCACCCCGCCGACGATGAAGGCGGACACCGAGACGATCACGGCGCCGGTCGCGACCAGCAGCAGCCCGGCCGTCAGCGCCACGGCCGCGAGGCGGAGCGCCGTCCGCGAGGACAGCCGGATCGAGACCAGCTGCGCGACGGCTCCGGCGGCGAAGACCCCGAAGGAGACCGCGCCCGCCTCGAGGTGGGAGGTCTCGCCGAAGCGCCCGGCGAGGAAGGTCGGCGCCAGCGAGGTGAAGAGGCCGAACACGGCGAACCCGGCGAACGCGCCGACCGCGGCCGAGAGGAAGACGCCGCGGGACGCGGCCGGCACGGCCAGGCGCTGCGGACGGTAGGCCGGGAGGACCTCGCGCCGCTCGACCGTCTCGGGGACGAGCGCGACGCCGATCCCGAGGACGACCAGGAGGACGAGGAACACGGCGTACGGGACGACCAGGGGCTCGCGCACCGTCACGGCGAACACCCCGCCGATGAGCGGTCCGAGCGCCAGCCCGCCCATGTTCACGAGGGCGGAGACGGCGCGGGAGGTGCCGGGGCCCTCCTCCGGGCGGGCGACGGCGCGCAGCTCCGAGAGATGGGCGGTGGCCATCGCGGTGAGCGCGCCGACGCCGAGCCCGGTCAGCAGGCGGGCGAGGATCAGCCCGGGCACGTCCGGCCAGAGCAGGAACACGGCGGCCGCCAGGACCTCGACGAGGATCGACGCGAGCAGGATCCGGCGGCGGCCGAGCCAGTCGCTGACGTGCCCGGCGAGGAAGAGGCTCGCCACGACTCCGACCGCGTACGCGGCGAAGACCACGGTGACGACGAAGGCCGGGAACCCGTCGCGCTGCTGGTAGATCGCGTAGAGCGGTGTCGGCACGGTCGAGAACGCCATCACCGTGAGGAAGGCGACGGCGATCACCCAGAAGCCGTGACGGTGCGGGAGCTCGCGGCGATGGACGGACGGGAGGGAGCGCTCGGTGGTGGTCACGGTGTCCACAGTGCTCCGCCCCATCATCCGTGTCCAACGGAGGATCTCGGTTGGATTGATCGTCTCTGCTGGATAATGGGCGGATGGACGACCGCCAGCTCGCCGCCTTCGTCGCCGTCGCCGAGGAGCTCAGCTTCACCCGGGCGGCCGCGCGCCTGTTCGTCGTGCAGTCGACCCTCTCGGCGAGCATCCGCTCGCTCGAGCAGGAGCTCGGCTCGCCGCTGTTCGCCCGCTCGACCCGGCGGGTGGCGCTCACCGCGGTCGGCGAGGCGCTCCTGCCCTCGGCCCGATCGGCGATCGACAGCCTCGACCGGATGCGCTCGCTCGCGGCCGACGACGCGGCGGGGCTCCGCGGGCGGGTGCGGGTGGGCACCTTCTCCGCCCTCGACCTCGTCGACCTGCCCGGCGCGCTCGGCGTCTTCCGCACTCGGCACCCGCTGGTGGACCTGCTCCTGCGCACCTCGACCACCGGCTCCACCGGTCTCGCCGAGGACCTGCGCCGCGGCCTGCTCGACGCCGCTCTGCTGGCACTGCCGGCGACGCAGCTGCGGGGCCTGGCGGTGACGCGGCTGGTGCGCAGCGACTACGTCCTGCTGGTGGAGAGCGCGCATCCGCTCGCCGCGGCGGGACCGCCCTCCCCGCAGGACCTCGACGGGCTCACCTTCGTGGACACGCCCGCCGGCTTCGGCAACAGGGTCGCCGTCGACCTCGCCTTCCGCGAAGCCGGGGCGTCGCGCCGGGTGGCCACCGAGGTCGCCGATCTGCCGGGGATCCCCCGCTTCGTGCAGGCGGGGCTGGGGCCGGCGATCGTGCCGCGCGCGGGCGTCGAGCCGCTGGAGGGCGTCACGGCCCTCGCGCTCGACTGGCCGGGGCTGGTCTGGGAGCTCTCGGTCTGCACGGCGCCGCGCCCCTCCGCCGCGGTGCAGGCGCTCACGGCCGTGCTGGCGGAGCGGTCGGCCTAGGCCTCAGCCCTCGCGCAGGGGGCCGCGGACGATCGAGTCGCCGGAGTGCTCCGGGTCGTCGTCGAACGGCTCCTGGGAGACGTCCACGAGCGGGTACTCGGCGAGGTCGACGTCATCGGGCACGGCGAAGACGCCGTCGGTCCCGTCGAGCACGCCGAGGCCTACCAGCCCGGAGGCGTCGGCGGCGAGGAGCCAGACCTCCCGGTACGAGTCGTCCGCGCTCTGCGCATCGAGGTGCACGTGCAGGCGGCGGGCGCCGTCGGCGTCCTCCAGCTCCGCGGTTCCGCTCGCTCCCTGCCAGTCGGGGAGAGCGGCGAGATCAGCGCGCGCCACGACGGCGGCGGCGTCGTCGCTCCGCGAGGCCTGCCACCAGGCTCCGCCCGCGACCCCGATGACGAGCGCGCCGAGAGCTGCCAGAACGGCGCTCAGAGCGCGGGGCCGGCGGCGGCGGGCGGGACGGTGCCGTCCCGGGGGAAGGGCGAGCGGAGGCGGCACGGCAGCGGCCGACGACGGCAGGGCGCCGGGCCCGAGGTCGCCGAGGGCGAGCTCCTCGCGGATGCGGTCCCAGACGATCGCGGGCGGCGCCTCCAGCTCGACAGCACGGCTCGCACGGCCCAGGCCCGCGGCGTGGCCGAGCTCGACCAGCTGCCGGGCGCAGTCGGGGCAGTCGCGCAGGTGGGCCTGCTCGGCGTCGCTCGAGTGCTCGCCGAGGGCGAGCAGGGCGAGCTCGTCGGGATCGAGGTGGGTCATGTGCTGGTCACCTCCAGGCGGGAGCGGAGCCGGTCGAGGCTGCGGCGGATGTGGCTCTTGACGGTACCGAGCGGCAGGCCGGTGCGCTCGGCGATCTCGGTGTGGGTGAGGTCCTCGTAGAAGGCGAGGCCGATCACCCGCCGGGGGACGGGATCCAGGCGGGCCAGCTCGTCGGCGATCAGGATCCGCGCCTCGAGGTCGACGGGGGCCTCCCCCTCCTCGACCGGCGTGACGGCGACGAGGGCCTCGGTGAGCCTCCGCTCGCGCGCCCGCGCCTCGTGCGCGTCCGCGATCCTCCTCCGGGAGATCCCGACCAGCCAGGCTCCGAGAGCCGCCCGTCCGGGGTCGAAGCCCGAGCGCGAGGTCCAGGCCGAGACGAACACGCGCTGCACCACGTCCTCCGCGTCGCCGCGGTCGCCGAGCGAGCGCAGCGCCAGCGTGAAGACCAGCGGCGACCAGCGCGAGCAGGCCTC
The DNA here is from genome assembly GCF_002931865.1 of Rathayibacter sp. AY1C7. Lineage (NCBI taxonomy): Bacteria > Bacillati > Actinomycetota > Actinomycetes > Micrococcales > Microbacteriaceae > Rathayibacter > Rathayibacter sp. AY1C7. Next base: position 60,130 of record NZ_PSWB01000003.1, read on the forward strand.
GGCGAGCGCCGCCTCCTCCCCTGCGGCGAAGCGGCGGCCGAGCCGGGCCACGAGAGCGCTGTCGGCCTCGGCGCCGTCGGCGGGCTCGATGGTCTCGATCAGGGGATCCCTCCAGGGCTGCGGGGAGCGCTGCCGCCCGGGGGCGTGCGGCGCTGCGAGGCTCATCGTACGACGCTGAGGCTCGGGCGGGCGGATCAGCCGGCCGGGACGGCCGTGACCACCACGTTGCTGAGGTAGTGGCGGGTGTCGTAGTCGAAGTCGCCGCCGCAGGTGATCAGGACCAGCCGCGGCGGTCCGTCGGCGGCGAACACGGCCGAGAGGTCGACCGTGGTCTTCTCCGTGGTCTCCACCGTCGAGACGGTGTACGCGCGCTCCGAGCCGTCCGCGCCGGTCAGGGTCACGGTCTGGCCCGGGACCGCCTTCTTCAGCTCGACGAACGGCCCGAGGCCGTAGGCGAGGGAGTCGACGTGCGCGGCGATCACGACCGTGCCCTCCGGCTCGTCGAGGCCGGCGCCGAAGCGGTACCAGCCGGCGACCTGCGTGTCGGGCACGAGCTCCATCGTGCCGTCGTCCGCGACTCCGACCGGCTCGACGGCCATGTCGACGGGGAGCCCCTCGACGACGAGCCGCTCGGGAGCGAGCGCGGTGGGGGCGGGGGTCGCGCCGAGCCGGGCGTCCGCCACCGGGACGGACGGCACCGCTTCCGGCGGGGCCGCCGTGGGCGAGGAGGGGACCGTGGCCGGCACCGGCTGCTGGGGCGCCGAGGAGACGGCGGCGGGAGCGGGCTCCACCCGGGACTCCTGCGCCGCGCATCCGGCGAGACCGGCACCGGCCACGATCAGCCCGACCACGGCGAGGACGCGCAGAGGGAAGGGGCTCCGGCTCATGGCGTCCTCCTGGGTCGTGGTCGGGGGTGCCGGGACGGCCGCGCTCCAGCACGGCCGACCCGGCGGTCGGTTCCTCGGGTCAGCGACGCGAGGCGGCGGTGCGGCGGCCGATCAGCACGGCGCCGGCGGCGGCGAGGGCGGCGAGCAGTGCTCCGCCCCACCAGCCCGCGGCGGCGTCGGGGCGGTTGTCCGCGGCGAGGCCGGCCTCACCGGCGGGGACGCCCGACGGCGAGGAGTGCAGTCCGTCGATGGTCTGCGTCGCGAGAGCGAGGTTACCCTTCTCCAGGCTGCCCCAGGCGTAGACGATCGTGTTCACGCCCTCCTGGACCTGCACGTCGGCCGGGCCGATGACCGGCGCGGTGGTCCCGGTCGCGGCGACCACGGTCGAGATCGTGGCCGGGGCGAGGTTCAGCACGCCCTCGTTCGGGTTCGTCACGTTCGTCAGGACGGGCGACCCTCCGGCGAGGATGTCCACGGCCGGAGCGGCGGCGATGTGGCGGACCGTGAGCCGGCCCTCGCCCGCGGCGGTCTTCGAGATGTCGTTGGTGAAGAGGGTCGCGGTGGGGGTGTTGTCGGGCTTGAGGTGCGCCGCGACGGTGTAGCTCTTCCCCGCCTCGAGGCTGATGTCGATCGGGCCGATCACGGGGGCGCTGGCGTCCGCGGCGGTGGAGGCCGTGATGGCGACCTTGTAGGTGCCGGTGGGGAGGTCGAGCGGGCCGGCGAGCGAGCCGGGGGTGAAGTCGTCGAGCGTCAGCTTGCCGTCGACGTAGACGTCGACCGGGGTGTCGGGGACGGCGTGCAGGACCGAGAGGTCGGCCGAGTCGGCGTCGGCGGCGGCGGCGGGCGTGGCGGCGATGCCGACGACGGCCAGGGTTCCGATGCAGGCACCGGCGAGCAGGCTGCGGGAGAAGCGGGAGGTGGTCACGGTGTTCCTCTTTCACGATGGGACCCGCGAGGGGTCGGGGGGTGGTCGAGAAGGGCCTTCACCACTACTTCCGCCCGAGGCGCCTCCTCGGATGCACCCGGTCTGAGATTCCTCGAAAGAATTCCTGCCGGACGCTTCGAGGGCCCCTCGCGGCGCTGGCCCGAGCGCCCGTGCCGGGCTAGCCTCCGACCAGGAGGTGCGGAGGATGGGCAGGCGCGGCGTGGTCCTCCTCCTCGCCGCCGCGGCGCTCACCACGGCGGCGGTCGCGGGCGTGCACGGCTCCCTCGCCCCCCGGGCGCCGGTCGCCGACCAGTCCGCCGCCGCCTCCGACGTCCCCGCCCAGTGCGACGACGCCCGGGAGCTGCTGGCCGCCTCGTCCGCCTTCGAGGGCGGAGCGGGCGTGCCGGCCGGCCACCTCGTGGCCTGCCTCGACGAGGACCACCGGCGCCTCACGATCCACAACCGCACCCCCGTCGTCTGGAGTCTCGGCGACTCCTCGGTGCGGGGCGTGACGAGCGGGACGGACGGAGTGACGGGGCTGCTGAGCCTGCACGCGTCGCAGTCCTCCTCCGGGCTGCTCCTCGCACCCGGATCGGCGGCCTCGGTCTCGGCCGGCGACGGGAGGATCCGACCGCGGCCCGACGAGCCCTCGACCCGGCTGCAGCTCGCGCTCACCGCGGTGGTCGCGGCTCAGGATCAGGCGATCGGCCCCTCCGCCGGTCCCGACAGCATCATCCGCGGCGCCGCGCTCACCTGCGCGGTCGTGGTCGCGGAGTCGGACACCGGCTGGCGGGTGACCTCGCCGCGGGCTCTCGCCGCGGCGGCCGAGGACCCGGTGTGCGCGCGCGACTGGGCCCGCGCCCAGCGCAGCGCGGCGGCCTGGCGGATCGCCCTGCCCGGGCTCGTCGACGCCGTGGAGGCTCCCGGCCGCCCCGAGGAGGACACGGCGCTCCAGCGGGCCGCGGCCGACTGGTTCTCGGCCTCGAGCGGCTACTCGTGGGGCGGAGTCGACCGCCCCGCTCCCCTGCCCTGACCGGCGCCGCGCGCCTCGTCCGCCCGGGAACGCGGAACGGGCCGCCCTCCGCGAGGAGGACGGCCCGTTCGGCAAGAAGTTCGCGGTGTCATCGAGACCGCGCCCTGCTCCAGGAGGAGCTAGCGGCGCAGACCGAGACGCTCGATCAGCGAGCGGTAGCGGTTGATGTCCACATCCGACAGGTAGCCGAGGAGTCGACGACGCTGACCCACGAGCAGCAGCAGACCACGACGCGAGTGGTGGTCGTGCTTGTGCTCCTTGAGGTGCTCGGTGAGGTCCTTGATCCGCTTGGTCAGGACGGCCACCTGCACCTCGGGGGATCCGGTGTCACCGGGGTGGGTCGCGTACTCTTCGATGATCGCCTTCTTGACATCTGCTTCGAGTGCCATATATGGGATCCCCTCTCTCTCGTTGCGCGGTGCCCGGCGCCTGATGCGTGGGCTCTCTTGATCCGCGGCCGTCGAACGGCAACCGGACGACTCTACCAGAGGGAGGGCGGCATCAGGAGCCGGTGGCCCGGTTCCAGAGCACGACGAGCCACGGCGAGACCAGCAGCTGCCAGTAGACGAGCACGAGGACGTTGAGGACCACGCCGATCCAGCCGGCGATCGGCGGGCGCTTCTCGCGACGCCGGGCGCGGAGGGTGGAGACGGCGAGCAGGATCCCGGCGAGCAGGACCGCGTGCACGAGCGCGGTGTAGAGCACGCCGACCAGCAGGTCGCTGACGGCCTGGTCGCCCGGGTAGGCGCCGAGCGAGATCAGGGCGTACCAGACGAAGAACGACAGCGGGACGGCGAGGACGGCCAGGAGGACCGAGACGATCCCGGCTCCGTAGCGGCGGAGGAATCCGCGGGCTCCCGGGGCCGTGGCACCGGTCCGAGCGGCTCCGGCGCGGACGCCGCCCGTGGAGCTGCGCCGACCGCCCGTGGCGGCCGCCGCGCGACGCGCGCCCGCCTCGGCGGCGGTGCGGATCGAGCGTCGCGAGGGGGCGGCTCCGGCTGCTCGCGGGGCAGGAGGACCCTGACGCCCGGGCGCGCCGTCGGATGACGTGCTCATGCCTCTCACCCTAGGGGATGACCCCTGAGCCCCCGGATCGGCGCGACGCGGCCCGCCGGGGCGGCGGAGTCAGCAGAATGGAGCGAGTGAGCCAGACCCCCCGCGCCCCCCGGCGCAGCCACGTCCTCGACGTCTCCCCCCTCCGCGAGTCCCCGGCCTTCGCCCGGCTCTGGGCCGGCAACGTGATCTCGGGCATCGGCGGCCAGATGACGATCGTCGCGGTCGGCCTGCACATCTACGAGCTCACCGGATCGACCCTCGCGGTCGCGCTGGTCGGCGTGGTGGCGCTGGTCCCGACCGTGATCGCCGGCCTCTACGGCGGGATGCTCGCCGACGCGTTCGACCGCCGCCTGGTGCTCCTGCTCGCCGCGGTCGTGGCCTGGGGCTCGACCGCGGGGATCGCGGCCCTCGCCTGGCTCGGCGCCGAGACCCCGCTCTCCCTCTACGCGCTCACCGCCGTGAACGCGGTGGCGACGACGGTGATCGTGACCACCCGGATGACGCTGGCTCCGCGGCTGCTCCGCACCGAGCTGGTCCCCGCCGCCGCCGCGCTGGGCGGCATCGCGAGCGGAGTCGAGGTGACCGTGGGGCCCGCCCTCGCCGGCGTGCTGGTCGCCTCCTCCGGCTTCGCGATCACGTACACGATCGACGTCGTGCTGTTCCTCGCCGCGTTCCTCGGCATCGCGGGGCTGCCGGCGCTCGTGCCCGAGGGCGAGCGGCAGCGGCCGGGGCTGGAGTCCCTCCGCTACGGCCTGGGCTTCCTGAAGGGCGCCCCGAACATCCGGATGTCCTTCCTGGTCGACATCGTGGCCATGACCTTCGGACAGCCGCGCGTGGTCTTCCCGGCGGCCGCCGCCGTGCTGCTCGGCGGAGGCGCGGTGACGGTGGGCGCCCTCACGGCCGCGTTCGCGATCGGGGCGCTGATCAGCGGCGTCTTCTCCGGCCGGCTCACCGGGGTCCGCCGACAGGGCCTCGCGATCGGCCGCTCGATCCAGGTGTACGGAGCGTTCGTGGTCGCGTTCGGCGCGGTCCTGCTCGGTGCCGCATTCGTGCAGCACGACGCGTCGGCGCCGAACGCGGTGCTCATCGCGCTGGCGGCGGTCGCCCTGGCCGGCGCGGGCGCCTCCGACAACGTCAGCTCGATCTTCCGGCAGACGATGCTGCAGACCGCGGTCCCCGACAACATGCGGGGTCGGCTCCAGGGCGTGTTCATCGTCGTGGTGACGGGCGGCCCGCGGGTCGGCGACCTCTACACGGGACTGCTCGCCTCGCTCGCGCTGCTCTGGCTGCCGCCGCTCGCGGGCGGGCTCGCGATCATCGCGATCCTCGCCGCGGTGCTGCGACTCCGACTGGGGTTCCGTGGGTACGACGCCCTGCACCCGACGGCCTGAGCGGAGGGGCGTCTCCCTCGAGCCGGATGGGACAGCGCGCCCGCCCGCTCGGCTCAGGCCGGCGGACGGGCGCGCCGGAGATCAGTCGCCGGAGGCCGCGTCGGCGCCGCCGCCGTCGGTCAGCCGGTCGTCCGAGACCAGTCCGCTGCCGTCGTCGCGGCCCTCGACCCGCACCGGGCGGTAGACGTGGAAGCCGTCGTCGTCGGGCTCCAGCTCCCAGACCACCTCGACCTCCTCGCCGTCGATGTCGGCCAGGCGGGTGAAGGAGCGCTGCGGGGAGCCGTCGATCATCTCGAGGCGGATGCTCTCCTGCTCCGCTCCGCTGTCGAGGATGGCGGTGTACGTCGATTCGGTGTCCATGCCTCGACGCTAGACACGCGCGGTGAGGCGTCGCCACCCCTTGCGGCGGCGCACGGTCCGCGTAGCGTCGGCACCATGACCGACACCGACATCACTCCCGCCGACTCCGACGACCGCGAGCAGATCACCGAGATGGTGAAGAGCGCCGGGATCGGGCTCCTCACCACCGTCAACGCCACCGGGCAGCTCGTCAGCCGTCCGCTCAAGGCCCAGGACATCGACTTCGACGGCGAGCTGTGGTTCTTCACGCAGGACCCGTCGCCCAAGGTCGACGACATCCGCGCGAACCCGAGCGTCAACGTCGCGTTCGAGTCGAAGAAGGGCTACCTGTCGGTGGCCGGCTCGGCGACTGTCGTGCACGACCCGGCGAAGGTGGACGAGCTGTGGTCCCCGGCCGTCGCCGGCTGGTTCCCCGACGGCAAGGACGACCCGACCGTCGCGCTGATCCGCGTCGAGGCCGAGACCGTCGAGCTGTGGGCGACCGACGAGCCCCGTCCGGTCGTGCTGTTCAAGGTCCTCAAGGCCGCCGTCACCGGCGGACAGCCCGACATCGGCGAGAACCGCACCGTCTCCTTCGAGTGATCCCTCCCCCCGGGGCGCCGCCGGGGCGCGGCGCCTCGCGGGGAAAGGCGTCAGGCGCCGCCGAAGCGCTCGGTGCGGACGCGCTCGGGCGCGTGGCCCTGCTCGACCAGGGCGGTGGCGACGGCCTCGACGAACGAGGTCGGGCCGCACACGTAGACGGTCGGCTCGAGCGAGGCCGGCAGAGCCGCCTCGGCGAGCAGCTCCGGAGTGACGCGGCCGGCCGGACGTGCCGCTCCCGCCGGCGCCACCCGGGTGAAGACGTGGTCCACCGCGACTCCGCCCGTCGCGGCCGGCCGCTCGGCGAGCGCCGCCAGCTCCTCGCGGTAGTAGGCGAAGACGGGCGAGCGGACCGAGTAGAGCAGCTGCATCCGCGCCGCGCTCCCGGACCGGGCGTGCTCGCGCGCCATCGCCATCAGCGGCACCACGCCGCTCCCGCCCGCGATCAGCTGCACCGGCTCCGCCTGCTCGGGGCGCCAGACGAACCAGCCGCCGATCGGACCGCGGATCTCGAGCCGGTCGCCCGCTTCGAGTCCGTCGACCAGGTACGGGGAGACCTCCCCGTCGTCCAGCCGCTCGACCGCGAGCTCGACCCGCTCCCCGTCGGCCGGGGCGCCGATCGAGTAGGAGCGGCTCGCCTGGTAGCCGTCGGGCGCGGTGAGGCGCACGTCGAGGTGCTGCCCCGCCAGGTGGCCCGGCCACCCGGGCACGCGGAGTACCAGGAGGCGCGACGTGGGCGTGAGCGGCGCGACCGTCTCGGCTACCGCCTCCGTCCACATCACCAGTAGCGCTCCTCTTTCCAGGGGTCCCCGTGCATGTGGTAGCCGTTCTGCTCCCAGAAGCCTGGCTCGTCGCCGGGCATCAGGCGGAGCGTCCGCACCCACTTCGCGCTCTTCCAGAAGTAGAGGTGCGGCACCAGGAGCCGGGCGGGGCCGCCGTGCTCGGCCGCGAGGGGCTTCCCCTCGAACTCGGTGACGACCCAGGCCCTCCCGCCTCGGATCTCGGCGAGCGGGAGGTTCGTCGTGTAGCCGCCGAAGCTCTGCGCCATGACGAAGCCGGCGTCCGTCTGCAGGCCCTCCAGCAGAGTGTCGACCGAGACGCCGCGCCAGCTGGTGCCGAGCTTCGACCACCGGGTCACGCAGTGGATGTCGGTGTGGACGTCCTCGTGCGGGAGCGCGTCGAACTCCGCCCGGTTCCAGCGGCGGACGCCCGCGGGGCCGCCGTCGATGGAGAAGGCCCACTCGTGGATGTTCGGGGTGGGCCCGATCGAGAGGACCGGGAAGCCGTTCTCGAGGTGCTGGCCCGGCGGGAGGTCCGGGTCCGCCTCCCTCTTGCCGAAGAAGCCCCGCGTGATGATGCCCATGTCCGCCCTCGTCGTCCTCGGGGCCTGGCCCCGGATCGCTGGAAACCGCTCGTCGCGCTCACGCTACCGCTCGGCGCTACCGCATGCGGGCCCGCCGGGCGAGCCCGGGACCGTGTCGGACGTCGGTGCCAGGATCGGGGCATGAGACGAACCGTCGTGCCGCCGTACCTCCTCGTCCGCATCGCCCGCCTCGACGATCCGGCCTTCGCCCGGGCCGCGCGGGCCGCGAGCCGCTCGCTCGAGCAGGACGTGCCGTTCCGGCGCGTCCGGCCCGGAGAGCCCGCGCCCGACCGCGGGGCGCCGACCGCCGCCGCGACGTCCTCGCCGCGCACCCGCGTGCAGTCGCTCCAGCGCACCATCGCGGACGCGCGGACCGAGGAGACCCTGCCCGGCACGGTCGTCCGCCGCGAGGGCGAGGCGGCCACGGGGGACGCGGCCGTCGACGAGGCGTACGACGGCCTCGGCGCGATGTCGGCCTTCCTGCAGGGTGCGTACGGCCGCGACTCGATCGACGACGCCTGGCTGCCGCTCGACGCGACCGTGCACTTCGGCGACGACTACGACAACGCCTTCTGGGACGGCTCGCGGATGGTCTTCGGCGACGGGGACGGCCAGGTGTTCCGCCGCTTCACCGTGTCGCAGAGCGTGATCGGCCACGAGCTCGCCCACGGCATCACCGAGTACACGGCGAACCTCGTCTACCGCGGCCAGTCCGGAGCGCTCAACGAGTCGGTCTCGGACGTGTTCGGAGCCCTGCTGGAGCAGTACGGCGCGGGCCAGAGCGCCGATGAGGCGAGCTGGCTGATCGGCGAGGGGCTCTTCACCGACGAGGTGCAGGGCACGGCCCTGCGGTCGATGATCGCCCCCGGCACCGCGTACGACGACGACGTCCTCGGCTCCGACCCGCAGCCGGGCTCGATGGCCGACTACGTCGAGACCGACGACGACAACGGCGGAGTGCACATCAACTCGGGGATTCCCAACCGCGCGTTCGCCGTGGCGGCGACGACCCTCGGCGGGAAGGCGTGGGAGCGCGCAGGGCAGGTCTGGTACGACGTGCTGACCGGGGGCGTCCTCACCGCGACGGCCGACTTCGAGGCGTTCGCGGCGCTCACCGTGCAGGCCGCCGCCGAGCGCTACGGATCCGGCTCCGAGGTCGAAGCCGCCGTGCGCACCGGCTGGACGACGGTCGGCGTGACGCTGTCCGCCTGAGCCGGTCCGATCGAGGGCGGAGGCGGGTAGCATCGCGCGCATGGACGTCATCGTGTCGCGCAGCGGCGGAGTCGCCGGCCTCCGCCGGGTGTGGCGGGTCGACGTCGAGCAGCAGCCCGACGAGGGCGCGTGGCGCGACCTGCTCGGCTCGCTCCCCTGGGACGCCGCCGACGGCGAGTCCCCCGGCCGGGCCGACCGCTTCGTCTACGAGATCCGCGTGCAGACGCACCACGTCCGCCTCGGCGAGACCGAGCTCGACGGAGCCTGGCGCGAGCTGGTCGACCGCGTGAAGAAGGCGCAGCCCCGTTAGGAGCTGCGCCTTCGTCGTGTGCTCGGAGCTACTTGGTGCCGAGCAGGTCGATCACGAAGATCAGGGTCTTGCCGGAGAGCGGGTGCCCTCCACCGGCCGGGCCGTACGCCAGCGCGGGCGGGCAGATCAGCTTGCGGCGGCCGCCGACCTTCATCCCCGGGATGCCCTGCTGCCAGGCGCGGATGAGGTTGTTGAGGGGGAAGTTGATCGACTGGTCGCGGCTCCAGGAGGAGTCGAACTCCTCGCCGGTGTCGTACTCGACGCCGAGGTAGTGGACCTCGACGGTCGAGCCGGGCTGCGCCTCGGCGCCGTTGCCGACGACGATGTCCTCGACGACGAGGGTGTCGGGGGCCGGGCCCTCAGGGGCGTCGACCTCGGGCTTGGTCAGGTTCTCGCTGCTCATGCCTCGATCCTACGGCGCTCGGGAGCGGAGTCTGGGAGCGGGCTGCGAGCACTCACTCCACGAGCGTGAGGCGCTGCGTCGGCCGGGTCATCGCGACGTAGAGCGATGCGGCGCCGCGCTCGCCGGTCTGCGCGATGAGGCGAGGGCGGGCGATGATCACGGAGTCGAACTCGAGCCCCTTGGCGTCGTTCGTCGACAGCACGGCGATCGCGCGGTCGAGCCCGGTCGCTCCGCGGCCCACCTCCCGGCCGAACCGCTCCTCGAGGCGCTCGGCGACCGCGGCGAGGTCGTCGTCGGGCGCGATGACCGCGAGCGTCCCCTCCGCCTCGATCGCCCGGTCCTCGACGACGGCCGCCAGCACGCGCTCCGAGAGGCTCGCGTCGCCGCGATCGCGGATCGTCCGCACCGGCCACTCGGTGGAGCGCACGGCCTCCCCCGGCGTGATCTCCAGCCCGTTCTCGCGCGCCGTCCGCTCGGCGAAGGCGACGATCTGCGCGGGCGTGCGGTAGTTGACCGTCAGCTCCTCCAGGCGCCACGGCGCCGCCTCCACTCCCCGGCCCTGGCGGCCGAAGGTGTCGCGGAGCGCGGCGTCCCAGCTCGAGGCGGCGGAGGCGCCGGACGCCTGCGCGACGTCGCCCACGATCGTGAACGAGCGCATCGGGCAGCGGCGCAGCAGCACCCGCCACTGCATCGGCGAGAGCTCCTGCGCCTCGTCGACCACGACGTGCCCGTAGGTCCAGGTGCGGTCGGCCGCGGCCCGCTCGGCGGTGGTGCCGAGCACCGAGCGCTCGGCGAAGCCGGCCGCGAGGTCCTTGGCGTTGACGAGGCCGTCGACGCCCATGTTGCGGATGGCGGCCTCCGCGTTCTCGACGTCGCGCTTGCGCTGCTCCTTCTCGGCCTTCTTCGAGGCGTCGGCGTGGTCGTCGTAGGCGCCGAGCAGCTCCGCGGCCTCGTCGAGCAGCGGTACGTCGGAGACCGTGAACGGAGCGTCGCGGTCTCGGCGGAGGAGGGAGCGCTGCGCGGCGGTCCAGCGCGGCGTGAGGGTCGCGAACCAGTTCGGACGGGCGTAGAGGTCCTGCAGCAGCTTCTCGGGGGTCAGCGGGATCCACGCGGTGTTGAGAGCGACGCGGACGTCGTGGGCGGTCCGCACGTCCTCGCGCAGCACCGCCTCGTCGGCCTCGTCGACCGTGCTGCCGTGGCTCCGCAGCTGATCGGCGAGCTGGCGGGTGAGCTGCGAGAGCAGCGTCTTGACGAAGGAGACGCGCGCCTCGTTGTGCGGCTTGCGGGTGTCGCGCGCCCGGGTGATCGCGCGCTCCACGTCCTGCGGCTCCAGACGGAGCTTCTCGCCGTTGACGTCGAGCACCTGGGTCTCGGCCGGGACGGTCTGGCGGGAGCGGACCGCGCGCTTGAGCAGCTCCGCCATCCGCGCCGAGCCCTTCACGCGGGCGACCGCGGGCACGTCCTCCTCGACGAGGTCGAGGCCCGGGTAGAGCTGGCCGAGCGTCGAGAGGACGACGCCCGTCTCGCCGAGCGAGGGCAGCACCGCCTCGATGTAGCGGAGGAAGGACCGCGAGGGGCCGACCACGAGCACGCCGGAGGAGGCGATGCGGTCTCGGTAGGAGTAGAGGAGGTAGGCGGCCCGGTGCAGGGCGACCGCGGTCTTGCCGGTGCCCGGCCCGCCCTGCACGACGAGCACGCCGCGCAGCTCGGACCGGATGATGCGGTCCTGCTCGCTCTGGATGGTCGCGACGATGTCGTGCATCCGGCCGGTGCGCTGCGCGCCGAGAGCCGCCATGAGCGCGCCCTCGCCCTGCAGCACGGTGCCCTCGCGCAGCAGCTCCTCGTCGAAGACCTCGTCCTCGAAGCGGAGGACCTCGCGGCCCCGAGTGGTGAGGTGGCGCCGGGCGCGCGTCCCCATCGGCCGGGCGGCGGTGGCCTGGTAGAACGCGGCCGACTGCGGGGCGCGCCAGTCGAGCAGCAGCGTGTCCTGCTCCTCGTCGCGCAGGCCGATCCGGCCGATGTAGCGGTGCTCGGCGTCGGCGTCCGCGAGCGTCAGCCGGCCGAAGGCGAGCCGGTCGTCGGCGCCGGTGAGCGAGCGGATGCGGTCCTCGTAGAGCCGCGCGTACGCGTCGCGCTCGGAGCGGCTCTGGTGGTTGCCGCCGACGCTCTCGATGCGGACGGTGTCCAGAGCCTCGCGGGCCTGGGCGATCAGCTCGTCGAGGCGGGCGTAGAGCGCCGCCACGTAGTCGCGCTCCCGAGAGAGCTCGGTGGCCTGCACAGTGCTGCCGTCCGTCATCGTCCGCCTTCCGAGGGTCCGCCGCCGCGGGCCGGGAGGCGCGGGATGCGCTCCGGGGGCCGCGGGAAAACAGGCGGTCCAGTCTACCGAGCGATCCGAAGCGGCCCGTCCCGACAGCGGGATCCGGATGCCTCTTGCGCTCGGCGCCGCGGAGGAGCATCCTCTCTCTCACGAAGAGCTCGACGCCCCGTCCGAGCAGCCGGCCCTGCCGCTGCCGCAGGGCGTCGAGCTCTTTCTCGCGGGTGCCCGTCCTCCGTCCGGTCATCGACCGGGAAGAGAACCGGACGGCCCCGCGTTGCACGCCCCATGGCCACTCCGAGCAGCAGCGTCACCGCCCCCTCCCGCGCCTCGATCGACCTCACGGAGTCGGCACGCGCCGGCTGGGAGTCGTGGCTCGCCCGACGCGTCGAGCGCGTCACCGGACCCCGGGGCGATCTCGCCCTCGTCGAGACGCGCTGGCTCGAGCCCGGCGAGAGCGCCGACGACGAGCAGGCGCTGGCCGGCTACGGCCCCTCGGCGACCCTGACGCGGATGCGCCGCGAGAACCTCGACACCGGCGAGCCCGAGTACGGCTACCGCGTCTGGGACGCGGCCTCCGACGGCATCCGCTCCTTCGACGCCATCGAGACCTTCCCGTTCGACGCCGCCTGGGTGCTCGAGGCGTGGTTCGAGCCGGTCGCCGAGGATCGCACGGTCCCGTTCGAGCACCTGCGCGACAACGGCGCCACCCGCGAGCTCGTCGTGCCCGGCGACATCACCTTCTCGCTCGTGGACGACGGGCGCGCCCGCGAGTACACGGTCGCGGCGTTCGACGACGGCGGCACGCTCCTCGTCCCGTTCGGCGACCCGACCAACCGCAGCGACGACCCGGAGCTCGCGAGCTACCCCGTCGGCCGCTTCCTCGTCGTGCAGCGGATCGGCGGCGCGGCCGACGCGGGCACCCCCGGTCCGGTGCTCCTGGACTTCAACCGGGCGTACATCCCGCCGTGCGGCTTCTCGCCCCACTACAACTGCCCGCTGCCGCCCGCGCAGAACCGGCTCGGCGTGCCCGTGACGGCCGGCGAGCGCCGCGTGCGCAGCGCCTCCGCCTAGCGCGCCGGGGCTGAGCGGGGGCGGCCCCGGCTCAGCGGGTGAGCACCGCCCGGCGGGCGACGAGCTCGTCGAGCAGGACCTGCTCGTCGCCCGCTCCGGTGCGTCCGCCGCGGCCCAGCAGCAGGTGCTGCCGGTGGTGCGCGAGCCTCGTCGCCGAGCGGAGGAAGTCCCGCATCGCCCGCGGCCGGTCCCCTCCCGCGCTCCGGGCCCAGCGGGCGGCGGTGCGGCGCCCCTCCGCGGTGCCGATCATCCGCACCTCGGCCGGCGAGAGCCAGCCGGCGACGGCGTAGTCGTCGAGCCGCTGGAGCGTCACGCGCCGCTCCTGCCGGCGCAGCAGCACCACGACGACCACGGCCACCGCGAACAGCGGCACCTGGACCACGCCGTAGAAGCCGAACCAGTCGGACACCAGGAACGACGAGCCGTTCCAGAGCGCGTGCAGGAACGCGGCGAGCGCCAGCCCGAGCAGGGCGATGGGCAGCCGCGCGACGGCGGGCCGGTTCGAGGCGAAGCCGAGGGCCGCGCCCGTGCAGGCGGTGAAGAGCACGTGCGCGAAGGGCGAGAGCACCCCGCGGAGGAAGAAGGTCACGGCGAGCGAGCCGAGACCGCCCTCCACGAGCGCGCTGCCGAAGTAGAGGATGTTCTCGACGAAGGCGAACCCGGAGGCGACGACGGCCGCGTAGACGATGCCGTCGACGGGTCCGTCGAAGGTCCGGCGCCAGATCAGCAGGACGAGCAGGACGCCGATCCCCTTGGCCGTCTCCTCGACCAGCGGCGCCTGGATCACGGCGCCGACGAAGTCGGATCCGCTCGGCTGCTGCCCGGACGCGTAGACGGCGATCTGCACGCCGAGGTCGACCAGGAGCGCGATCGCGACGGACCCGGCCGCGCCCCAGAGGAACGCGAACCACAGGCCCAGCGCGGGCTCCGGCTCCCACCGGTCGACCCATCGGACGCCCAGCAGGACCACGGTCAGCGGGACGAGGGCGATGACCGCGCAGATCCCCGCGGCGCTGACGCCGAGTCCGAGGACCACGTAGGCGAGCACGAGCAGCAGCAGGATCCCGAGGAGCGCCACGCCGATCGAGCCGAGCACGGTCGGCACGACGGAGGGGCGGGCGGTGGCGGGCGGTGCGGGCGGCGGATAGGCGCTCATGGGGCCGACAGTAGGGCACGGGCGGGGTGCGCTGTCGGCGGTTGACACGCGCCGGGCGCGTGGAGGAGGGCCGGGGCGCGGACGCCCGTGTCCGATTCCCGCTCCTGCTCGACGTCGCCGCGTGCGAGGCTCGAGGCGTGCCCGACTCCGATCCGCTCTTCGAGGAGCGCTACCGCGCCGTCGCCTCCCGCGACTCCCGGTTCGACGGGCGGTTCCTGACCGGCGTGCACTCCACCGGCATCTACTGCCGTCCGAGCTGCCCCGCCATCACACCGCGGCGCGCGAACGTGCGCTTCTACCCGACGGCCGCCGCCGCGCACGAGGCGGGGCTCCGCGCCTGCAAGCGCTGCCTGCCGGACGCCGTCCCCGGCTCCCCCGAGTGGAACCTGCGCGACGACACGGCGGCGCGCGCCATGCGGCTGATCGCAGACGGAGTGGTCGACCGCGAGGGGGTCGAGGGGCTGGCCGCACGGCTCGGCTACGGCGCGCGCCACCTCGGCCGCATCCTGCGCGAGGAGCTGGGCGCGCCTCCGCTGGCGCTCGCGCGCGCCCAGCGCGCCCAGACCGCCCGGCTCCTGCTCACGAGCACCGACCTCCCCGTGTCCGACGTCGCCTTCGCCGCCGGCTTCACGAGCATCCGGCAGTTCAACGCGACCCTGGCGGAGGTGTACGAGCGGACCCCGACGGCCCTGCGCGCCTCGGCCCGCGGCACGCGCTCCGAGGCGAGCGTCCACGACGGCGCGACCACGCTGGAGCTCCGGCTGGCAGTGCGGGCTCCGTTCGATCCCGGGGTGCTCGACGTGCTCGGCGGCACCGCGCTCCCGGGCATCGAGGAGGCGTCCCCCGGCGGCTACGCGCGCTCGCTCGTCCTGCCCGGGGGCGCGGCGCTGATCCGGCTGGCGGCGGACGGGGAGAGCGTCCGCTGCAGCGCGACGCTCGTCTCCGTCGCCGACGTCGGGCCGCTGGTCGCCCGGGTGAGGCGGCTGCTCGACCTGGACGCGGACGCCCGCGCCGTGGACGAGGCCCTCGCGGCCGATCCCGCACTCGCTCCGAGCGTCGCCGCCCGCCCCGGTGTCCGCGTGCCCGGCTCCGTCGACCCGGCCGAGACGCTGGTGCGCGCGCTGCTCGGCCGGCGGGAGGCCGCACGGCTGGTCGCGGCGCTCGGCGCGACGCTCCCGGAGTCCGTGGTGAGCGGATCGATCGCACGCGCCTTCCCCTCCCCCGCGGTGATCGCCGAGCACGCAGCCGACGTGCTCTGCGGATCCGCCGACGTGCTGGTGCGGACCTGCACGCTGCTCGCCGAGGGAGCCCTGCGGCTCGACGCCGACCGGGAGGAGCTCGCCGAGCAGCTGCTGGCGGTCCCCGGGATCGACGCGGCCACGGCGGCCGAGGTGGCGCAGCGGGCGACCGGAGATCCCGACGTCCTGCTCACCGGGGATCCCGCGCTCCGGCGGGGCGCGGCGGCGCTCGGCCTGTCCACGGGCGAGCGCGCGCTGGCCGAGGCCGGGCGCCGCTGGGCGCCCTGGCGCAGCTACGCCGGGGCGCGCTTCGCGGCCGCGGTCACGCCTCCGGTGCGGGGTCGATGATCGGGAGCGCCGCGGTCATCGCCTCGATGCCCGAGAGCCGCGCCGGCGAGATCAGCCGCATGACCTCCTCGCGGGACATCAGCCCCGCCTCGACCACCAGGTCGGCGATGTTGCGGCCGGTCGCGAGGGCGGCCTTCGCGAGGGCGGCGGACGCGGTGTAGCCGATGCTCGGCGTGAGCGCCGTCACGACCCCGACCGAGGAGGCGACCATGGCCTCGAGCCGGTCGACGTTCGCGGTGATGCCGTCGATGCAGTTCTCGCGGAGCGTCTTGCAGGCCTGCGTCATCCAGGTGATGCTCTGCAGCAGCGAGTGCGCGATCACCGGCTCGAAGGCGTTGAGCTGGAGCTGACCCGCCTCGGCCGCCATCGTGACCGTGACGTCGGCCCCGGCCACCGAGTAGGCGACCTGGTTGACCACCTCGGGGATGACCGGGTTCACCTTGCCGGGCATGATGCTGGATCCCGCCTGGCGCGGAGGCAGGTTGATCTCACCGAAGCCGGCCTGCGGGCCCGAGGAGAGGAGCCTCAGGTCGTTGCAGATCTTGGACAGCTTGATCGCGGAGCGCTTGAGCGCGCTCGAGAACGACATGAAGACGCCGGTGTCGCTCGTCGCCTCGACGAGGTCCTGCGCCATCTCGAGGTCGAGGTCGGTGATCTCGTTGAGGTGGCGGACCGCGGCCGCGCCGTAGCGCGGATCGGCGGTGATGCCGGTGCCGATCGCGGTGGCTCCGATGTTGACCTCGGCGAGCAGCCAGATGGTCTCGGAGAGACGGGCGTGGTCCTCGCCGAGGGTCGTCGCGAAGCCGTGGAACTCCTGGCCGAGCGTCATCGGCACCGCGTCCTGCAGCTGCGTGCGGCCGACCTTCAGGACGCTGCCGAACTCGACCGCCTTGCGGGAGAACGACTCGCGCAGCAGCGCCAGCTCGTCGAGCAGGCGGCGCAGCGACCAGGTCATCGCGATCTTGATCGCGGTCGGGTAGACGTCGTTGGTGGACTGGCTGCGGTTGACGTCGTCGAGCGGGTGCAGGTGGGCGTAGTCGCCCCGCTCGAAGCCGCCGATCTCGAGTGCGACGTTGGCGACGACCTCGTTCGCGTTCATGTTCGTCGAGGTGCCGGCGCCGCCCTGGATCACCCCGACCACGAACTGGTCGTGGAACTCGCCGTCGATGATGCGGCGGCACGCGGTCTCGATCAGCTCGGCCTTGGCGGGGGCGAGGCTGCCGAGCTCGGTGTTCGCCCGGGCGGCCGCGAGCTTGACCGTGGCGAGGGACCGGACGAGATCGGGGTAGATCGAGATGGGGCGCTTCGAGATCGGGAAGTTGTCGAGGGCCCGTGCCGTGTGGATGCCCCAGTAGGCCTCGGCGGGGATCTCCATCGAGCCGAGGGAGTCGCTCTCGGTGCGCGTGGCGGGGGTCTCGGTGTCGTCCAGGGCTCTGCCTTCCGGGTCGCGGTCGGGGAGGGTGCTCGGTGCGAGGGTCACGTCCAGCTCCGTTGCTGTCGTCGTGCGGCCCCGGAGGGTGCAGGGGGCTCGCGAACTGCGCGGCCAGCCTATCGCCGGGGCACGGGGCGGCGGCGGACGCGGGCGCGGAGCGTCCGCTCGGCGGGCGCGGAACGACCGCGCCTCCCGCCGCCGGAGCGGACAGGAGGCGCGGGACGCGGGAAGCGGCGGATCAGCGGTAGTCGCTGCCCGACGCGAGGGCCGCGAGCGGCACGAGCACGACCACGACGAGCACGGCGATCGCGAAGAGCAGGACGAGGCCGAGCATGACGGAGTTGAGCACGATGCCCCAGATCGAGAGCGTGCGGCCGGTCGGCTCCCTCCGCAGGCCCAGGATGCCGAAGACGAGGCCCGCGGCCGGAGCGATCACGGTCAGTCCGAAGAAGACGGAGGTGACGCCGAGGATCAGGCTGGTGAGCGAGAACGGGGTCGAGGGCGCCGGGGCGAGCGCCGCGGCGCCCTCGACCCCGTTCTCGCTCACCAGCCTGATCCTCGGCGGCGGGGCGCTCCCCGGCGGACGGCCGCTCCTCGGTGAGGACGGCGGTCGCGCCCAGGTCCACGGTCGGCTGCTCGTCGGCGGGGGTGGAGAGGCGGGCGGTGCGGTCGTCGGTGGTCACGGTGTGCTCCTTCTCGGGTGCCGGTCGCCCGGCGGGATGCGATCCCGCCGGGCGGGCCGGCGGTGCTGCCGGTGTGCTCCGGCGATGCCTCCACGCTACGGACGAGCCCGGACCCGCCCCATCCGGGGAACCCCCGGAACTCGGGGGCGATCCCCCGCCTCGACGCGGGGGCGGGTGCGAGACTGGTCCCGGCGCGAGGAGGCGGCGACGATGGACGACGACGAGCTGCGGCACCGCACCCGGGACCGCAAGGGCGCCCGGGCCGTCTGGTTCGCCGGGCTCTCGGCGCTCGCCGGCTTCGTGGTGATCTCCCCCGTGATCTCCCTCACGGCGACCGTGATGGTGTGGGGGTCGCGGCGGCGGATCGGCACCCTCAGCGACCGCAACGGGCTGGTCGCCGTCAACTGGCAGCTCACCTACCTCGCGCTCCAGATGATGCTGGTCCCGCTGCACCTCGCCCTGGTGTCGGTGCGCGACTCGCTCGGCGCCGGCTGGCCGCTCGCGACCATCTCGGCGATCCTCGCGCTGGCCGTGCTCAACCTCGTGCTGTGCGTCGTCCTCGGGATCCGGTCCGGCCGGGGACGCACCGTGCGCCTCTGGATCGCCGTGCCCTTCGCCCGCTCCACCCGCCCGCCGCGCTGACCGTCGGGGCACCCCGGCCCGCACGGCTCCCCGCTCCTGGGGCTGCCCCGGCGTGTCCGCGGCGCGGTGCCCCCTCGACCCCGCGGCGGCGGGCAGGGTGGTGGAGTGATCGCCTTCCCTCCGCCCGTGTACGTCGTGGCCGACGACGGAGTGCGGCTGGCCACCTACTCCGTCGGCGAGGAGAGCGCCCCGACCGTCCTCGCCGTGCACGGCTTCGCCTCCCACGCCGTGCTCAACTGGGAGACGTCGGGCTGGCTGCGGACGCTGCACCGGGCCGGGTACCGCGTCGTGGCGCTCGACCAGCGCGGGCACGGCGCGAGCGAGAAGCCGCACCACTCCGACTCCTACAGCGTGGACGCCATGGTGGCCGACCTGGTGCGGGTGCTCGACTCCTACGACCTCGACGCGCCCCACGTGCTCGGGTACTCCCTCGGCGCCCGGATGAGCTGGGTGCTGGGGCTCGAGCACCCGGAGCGGATCGCATCGCTGAGCCTCGGCGGGCTGACGGTGGGCGAGCCCCTCCGCTCCTTCGACGCGGAGGCGGCCCGGGCCCGCGTCGCCTCCGGCGGCGAGATCGACGACGGCTTCACCCGCGCCTTCATCGGCATGGCGGAGGGCGTGCAGGGCAACGACCTCGCAGCGCTGGTGGCGGTGGCCGACGGCGTCCGCGGCGGGGCGCACCCGGAGCACGGGCGGCATCCCCACCTGCCGACGCTGCTCGTGACCGGCGGCGCGGATCCGATCGCTCCCGGCGGAGAGCTGCTGGCGGCGGAGACGGGGGCGCGGTTCGTGAGCGTCCCCGGCCGCGACCACACCAGCACCGTGCCCGCGCGGGGCTTCAAGGACGCCGTGCTGGCGTTCCTGGCGGAGCAGCGCTGAGCCGGCCCCTCGCCGGACGGGAGCACCGCGAGCGCCGAGGCCCGCGGCGTAGCATCCCCCTCATGCAGGCGATCCGCATCGAGAACCCCGGCCCCGACTCCCGACTCGTGCTGGAGGAGGTGCCGACGCCCTCCCCCGGACCCGGCGAGGTCCTCGTCCGCGTGGCGGCCGCCGGCGTCAACCGCGCCGACCTCGGCCAGCGCGGCGGGGTCTACCCGCCGCCGCCCGGCGCCTCCGAGATCCTCGGGATGGAGGTGTCCGGCACGGTCGTCGCGCTCGGCGAGGACGCGACCGGGTTCGCGGAGGGCGACGAGGTCTGCGCGCTGCTCTCCGGCGGCGGCTACGCCGAGTACGTCGCGGTCGACGCGGGCCTGGTGCTGCCGGTGCCGGACGGCGTCGGCCTCGTCTCGGCCGCCGCCCTCCCGGAGACGACGTCCACCGTCTGGTCGAACCTCGTGATGGTGGCCGGGCTCGGATCCGGCGACACCGTCCTCCTCCACGGCGGCGGGAGCGGGATCGGGACCACGGGCATCCAGATCACCGCCGCCCTCGGCGCCCGCGTCGCCGTCACGGCCGGCAGCCCCCGCAAGCTCGAGGCGTGCCGCGCGCTCGGGGCCGACGTCCTGATCGACTACCACGAGGAGGACTTCGTCGAGCGGATCCGGGAGGCGACCGGCGGGCGCGGCGTCGACGTGATCCTCGACCCCGTCGGCGGCGACTACCTGGCCCGAGACCTGGAGGCGCTGGCCGTGGGCGGGCGCGTGGTGTTCATCGGCAACCAGTCCGGTGCGCTGGGCTCGCTCGACCTCGGGGTGCTGATGCGCAAGCGCGGGGCGGTGCACGCCACGACCCTCCGCGCCCGGCCCCTGGAGGAGCGGCGCGCGATCGTCGCGCAGGTGCGCGCGGAGGTCTGGCCGCTGGTCGCCGCCGGGACGGTGCGACCGGTGGTGGACGAGGTGGTCCCGCTCGCCGAGGCCGAGCGGGCGCACGACGTGATGCGCTCCTCCGGCCACATCGGCAAGCTGCTGCTCACCCCGTGACGCCCCGCACCGGAGGAGGCCCCCGCCGCCCGGCGTGAGCGGGAGCGGGGGCCTCCTCCGGTGATGCCCTCCGGCGGGGCGTCAGACCGCGGAGCGCAGGAGTCCGAGCGAGCGATTGATGCCGTCGACGTCGACCGCGGCCGGATCGAACGAGGCTCCGGCGGCGAGGCCGAGAGCCTCGAGCGCCTCCGCGTGGTCGGCCGAGGACGGGTCGGTCGCCGCCCGCACCGTGTCGGCCCAGGCCGCGGGGCCTCCCGGCACGTCGAGCGGAGCCGCGCCGCGCGCGCCCGTGCAGCGCGGCAGAGCCGACGACAGCGGCGCGATCGACTCCAGACGGATCACGTGGCGCCACTCGTCCTCGAGGTCGTAGACGTAGAAGAGCTCGTCCTGCTCCTGCTCGAGCACCTCGGCGAGCGCGACGCCCGCCTCGTCCACGAGGTCGGCGCCGAACTCCTCCGCGTCGGACGGCGAGCCGATCGGAGCCTGCTCCTCATCGGGCACGCCCACGCTGAAGTAGTGCGGCTGCGCGTCGGTCCAGCCCAGCGAGAGCTGGAGCGCGAGGTGCAGATCGCGCAGCGACGACTCGGAGGAGAGCTCGAGGCGCCGCCAGACGACGGGCTTGGTCCCGAGCAGGGCGACGTGGAGCGCGTAGGCCGTCGCCGTGTCCTGGGTCCCCTCGTCGAGGATCTCGAGGCGGGTGGCCTCGCGCTCTCCGAGGAGGACGACCGTCGCGCGGACGACGGAGGCGAGGACGGGCGCCAGGCCCTCCGGCACCGCGTAGCCGAACTCGGGCGAGTGCAGCAGCAGCCCGAGCTCGGCGGTGTCGTCGAGCATCCGCTCGGCCGTGCCGACCATGCGCTCGCGCTCGTCGAGGGCCTCGTCGAGCGAGACTCCGGAGTCGGCTGCCAGCTCGTCGACCAGCTCGCCGACGACCAGGCCCGGGTGGATCTCGGCCTGGCAGGCTACCGCGATGCGGACCAGCACGGCGTCGGTGGTGGTGACCGCGCGCTGCTCCGGAGAGAAGGCGCCGTCCTCGGTGTCGGCGGCCGCCAGCGCGGTCTGGGCGCTGAGGATCCACTGCTCGAGGAAGCGGGCGACGTAGGCGATGCGCTCGGCGGCGGCCTCGTGCGCGTCGGAGCTGCGCCAGAGCACGGCGGCCTCGCCGAGACCTGCGGCGGATCCCTCCTGCTCGAGCACGGCCGAGCCGACCAGCGCGTCCCACCAGGCCGAGACCGGGATGCGGACGGAGTCGTCGCTCGGGGTGGATCCCGCGGAGGAGATGCCCGCCTCGACCGCGATCTCGCGGGCGGCGCGCTCGGTGAGGGTCGCGCCGTCGTCGGCGGCGAGGTGCTCGACCACGACGTCGGCGGCGTGCACGAGAGCGGTGGCGCGCACGGCGGAGAGCTGCTCCTCGGCCGGGACCTCGTCGAGCTCGGCGAGGTCGTCGAGCACGGCCTCCACGAAGGAGCCGGCGAGGTCGAGGACCTCGTCGAGGACGGCCTGGCACTCGTCCAGCTCCTCGTCGGTGCCGGTCCAGAGGTCCTCGTCGGTGAGGAAGTCGAGGAAGTGCTCGACGACCTCGGCGACGGTGAAGAGGGTGTCGTCGAGGTCGGCCTCGCTCTCCTCCCCCGACAGGTCGGCCTCGATCTGGTCGAAGACGGCCTCGAGCAGCTCGGCGTCGGGCTGGGCGAAGGAGCCGCGCGGGCGCAGGTCGCGGGTCATCGCGAAGAGGTCGGTCAACACCTCGACGGCCTCGTCGGCCTCGAGGTGCTCGTGCTGCATTCCCACCTCGGCGAGGTGCGAGCGGTACCAGCTGCGGAACCGCACCATCAGCGCGGTCTCGGCCGTGCGGCCGCCGCCCTGACCGCCGGACCCGCCCTGACCGCCTCCGGATCGTCCCTGGTTGCGCTTCTTGCCCATGATTCCTCCGCGACCGCTCCACTCACGACGAAGCGCTCCAGCCTACCCAGTGCGGGCGCGCGGCGGCACGCGCGGCCGCCCCCTGCTCACCCTGTGCGCACCGGGTCCGCTCGCTCTGATACGGCCGATCGCCCGAGTCCCGGGATCAGCGCGCGGTGGGAGGCCTCGCCGCCCGGGCCCCTGCCACACGGGTCCCGATGATGAGAAATCTCGCAGCGATCGGGCGGCGAGGCTTGCGCTCGAACCCCTCGCTTCGGTGGAGTGTCCGGATGACCGACACGACGGACACCGCCGAGACCGCTCCCGGGAAGACGTCGCTCAAGCGGGTGATCACCGGGCCGCTGCTGTTCGCCTTCATCGTGGGCGACACACTCGGCGCCGGCATCTACACCCTGGTCGGCACGATGGCCGAGGACGTGGGCGGCGTGATCTGGCTGCCGCTGCTGATCGCGCTGGTCGTCGCCCTGCTCACCGCGGGCACGTACGCCGAGCTGATCACCAAGTACCCGCACGCCGGAGGGGCGGCGCGCTACGTGGACCGCGCGTTCGGGCAGCCGTACCTCTCGTTCCTGATCGGCTTCCTGATGATGGCCTCCGGCATCACGACGGCCGCCTCCCTGGCGAACGCGTTCGCGGGCGACTACCTCGGGGCTCTGCTGGACGTGCCGCCGATCCCCACCGCGATCGTCTTCATCGCGATCCTCACCCTGGTGAACCTGCGCGGTGTGAAGGAGTCGCTGACCGCGAACCTGGTCGCCTCGGTGATCGAGGTGAGCGGACTGGTCATCGTCATCGTCTGCGCCGCGGTCTTCTTCGGCTCCGGCGACGGCGACGCCTCCCGCGTGCTCGAGTTCAACCCCGACGTCGCTCCGCTGCAGGGGGCGTTCGCCGCCTCGATCGTCGCCTTCTTCTCGTTCCTCGGCTTCGAGGCCGCGGCGAACATGGCCGAGGAGGTGCGGAACCCCTCGAAGGTCTACCCGCGGGCCCTCTTCGGGGCGCTGATCACCGCCGCCGTGGTCTACCTCCTGATCGCGCTCGGCGCCGTGATCGTGCTGCCGAACGACGAGCTCGCGGCCTCCAGCGGTCCCCTGCTGGACGTGGTCGCGGCGAGCGGAGTGGCGGTGCCGCCGTGGCTGTTCGGCCTGATCGCGCTCGTCGCCATCGCGAACGGCGCTCTGCTGTTCATGGTGATGGCGTCGCGGGTCGGCTTCGGACTCGCCACCTCCGGGCTGCTGCCGAGCGCCTTCGGGAAGGTGCTGCCGGGCCGCCGCACGCCGTGGGTGTCGATCGTGGTCGTCGGCGGAGTGACGATGCTGCTCAGCCTGATCGGCGACGTCGGCACGCTCGCCGAGACGACGGTGCTGCTGCTCCTGCTGGTGTTCATCGCGGCGAACGTGTCGGTGCTGGTGCTGAAGAAGGACCGCGTCGACCACGCCCACTACTCCGTGCCGCGGGTGGTGCCGGTGCTCGCGACCATCGCGAGCGTGGTGCTGCTGACGCAGCAGACGGGCGTGGTCTGGCTGGCGACAGCGGGCTACGTGGTCGTGGGGACGCTGCTGTTCCTCGCCACCCGCCTGGGGAAGCGGAAGCACGCGGAGCGGACCCCGGACTGATCCGGGCCGGCGGCGATCCGTCGCGAGCGGCCCGTCCGCGGATCCCCTGCGGGCCGTCCGCGGCGGATCGATCGCGGGGGGCGGTGAGGAGTGGGATCGTGAGGCTATGACCGTCACGCTCGAGCCGATGCCCGCCGCCGCTCTCGCCGCCTGGATGCGGGTCCAGCGCTCGGCGTACATCGAGGACCGGATGCGGGCGGGCGACGACGAGGCGGCCGCGACGCGCAACGCCGACGCCTCGTACGAGAAGTACTTCCCGGGCGGCTCCCCCGCCGCCGGGCACGACGTGCTCCTCGTCTCCGAGGACGGCCGCGCGGTCGGGTCGCTCTGGCTCGGCCCGCACCCGAGCGGACTCGAGGGCGTCGGGTACGTCTGGGACGTGCAGATCGACGCCGCCGAGCGCGGCCGCGGCCTCGGCCGGGCGGCGATGCTGCTCGCGGAGTCGCACGTCCGCTCCCAGGGCGGCTCCGCCCTCGCGCTGAACGTGTTCGGCTTCAACACCGCCGCGCGGGCTCTGTACGAGTCGCTCGGCTACGAGACGACGTCCCCGCAGATGCGCAAGCCGCTGGTCTGAGCGGGGCCGCTCGACGCCGGGCAGTGGCACGACCCGGTCGCGCAGAACGCCGCACGCCGTGCTCGAGGGCGGACGCCGACGGGCGCCCACCGACGAGCACGGCGGCGGCAGTGGTGGAACCGCCGGGGATCGGCGGGACCCTGCGGTCAGCTCGTGGAGGCGACGGCGGTCGGGTCGCCGGTGCCGGACGGACGCGGGGCGTCACCCGATCCCGTCGCCACCGACGCGCCGGTCGGAACGACGGTGCCGCCGGTCGCCATCCCCCGGCCGAAGGCCTGGCCCTGGAGGATCGCGCCGAGGTCGACGCCGGTCGCCGACTTGACGCTGTCGAACGTCGCGGCGAGACCCGCCGCCTGCTCGCGCGCGATGTGGGTGCCGGCGGTGTCGCCGCCGATCAGCGTCACCGAGCCGACGTTCTGGTAGCCCTTCGCGAACTCGGCCATGAGCGAGGGCAGCTGCCCGATGAGCTCGCGACCCAGGATCGCCTCCTGATTCTCGCGGAGCGCCTCCGCCTCGGCCGCGATGGCCGCCGCGCTCGCCTCGCCCTTCGCGCGGATGGCCTCCGCCTCGGCGGTCGCGTTCGCGCGCAGCGCCTCGGCCTCTGCGCCCGCCTTGGCCCGCAGTGCGTGGGCCTCGGCCTCGGCGCGGGCGCTCACGGCGGCGGCCTCGGCGGCGGCGGACGCCTGGCGCGCCTCCGCCTGGCGCTGGACGGCGTACGCCTCGGCGTCCGAGACCTGCTGCGCGACCTGGCGGTCCGTCTCGGCCTTCTTCTCGCGTCCGTAGGCGTCGGCGTCGGCCTCGGTCTGACGGCGGTACTTCTCGGCGTCCGCGACGCGCTTGACGTCGGCGTCGAGCTCGGCCTGCCGGTTCTCGGCGCGCTGCACGAGGACGGCCTGCTCGCGCTCGGCGCGGGCCAGGTTCTCGGCCTGCTCGGCCTCGGCGTTGGCGCGGCCGACCTCGGACTTCGCGGCGGCGGTGTTCTTGTCGTAGGCGGTCTGCTCGATCAGGTTCGCCTCGTCCGTGGCCAGCTGGCGAGCCTTGACCTCGCGGGCCGCGTTGATCCGCGCGACGTCGGCCTCGCGGCGGACGCGCTCGATCTCCTGCGCTCCGAGCGCCTCGATGTAGCCGTTGCGGTCGGTGACGCCCTGGATGGCGAAGGAGTCGAGGACGAGGCCCTGGGCGAGCAGGTCGCCCTTGATGCCCTCGGCGATCTCGTCTCCCAGCTTCTGCCGGTCCTGCATGACCTCCTCGACGCTGAGCTTCGCGACGACGCCGCGGAGGGCGCCCTCGAGCTGCTCGGTCGTGAAGACGTCGATGGACTGGTCCTGCGACGCGAAGCGCTCGGCGGCGGCGCGGACCTGGTCGGCCGTGGACCCGATCTTGACCAGGGCGACGCCCGCGAGGTGGATGGTCACGCCGTTCTTGGTCTGCGCGACCGGCTCCATCTTGATCTGGCGGGAGCGCAGCGAGATGCGGTCGGACCGCTGGGTCAGCTTGTTCACGAACGCGCCGCCGCCGGTGATGACGGTCATGTTCGAGGTGAGGCCGTCCTCGCCCTTCTGCTTCTTCCCGACGATCACGATCGCCTCGTCGGCCTGCGGCACCTGGTACCAGGCGCGGAAGAGGAAGAAGCCGATGAGGGCGATCAGCAGGAGTGCGCCGACGGCGACTCCGGCGAGGACGATCCAGAGGAGATCCGGTTCCATGGGCGGGCGACCTTTCGTCCGACCCGCGCGACGCGGGTACCTGAGAGACGTACAGGTTCCATCGTGTCACAGCGCCTCGGACGGCCGCGTCGGCCGGAGGGGGGATACTGCGGACGCCGCCGAGAGCGGATCACGAGGGGGCGGGCCCGGAGGAGGACGCCACGAACGAGGGCGTCGCGCGGAGTGCCGCGGAGGAGATCAGTGCTGGGGTACCTGGACTCGAACCAAGAACAACTGAACCAGAATCAGCCGTGTTGCCAATTACACCATACCCCAATGGTCATCCGGAGGTGATCCCGGGACCAGGCGGCGACCGGATCGAGACCCGAGCGCCGAGAGACGACAGTACCCTACGCGGGCATCCCGCTCAAATCGAGCCGCGGACGACGCTGCCCTCGGACTCCGGGGCGGCCTCGCCGAGGCGGGCGCGGACGAGGTCGCGGTTGATCGCGGAGGCGACCTGGGCGCCCGATCCGGCGGCGACGATCAGCTGCTGCGGGCCGGGAGGGGTGACCTCGCCGGCGGCGTAGAGGCCGGGGACGGACGTGCGGCCACCGGCGTCGACGCGGAGGAAACCGTCGGCGTCGCGGTCGGGGCCGGCCGCGTCCAGGTAGTCCAGCGCGGGCGTCCAGACGGGGCG
Organism: Rathayibacter sp. AY1C7; assembly: GCF_002931865.1. Lineage (NCBI taxonomy): Bacteria > Bacillati > Actinomycetota > Actinomycetes > Micrococcales > Microbacteriaceae > Rathayibacter > Rathayibacter sp. AY1C7. The sequence continues at coordinate 86,908 of NZ_PSWB01000003.1, forward strand.
GACGAACGCGCCGGTGCGCGGCACGACGTCGCCGTCGACGAGGCGGACGCCGGTCATCTCGGCGCGCTCCCCGGCGAGGTCGGCGACCGGGCGCCGGTCGACCCGGATGCCGATGGAGGCGAGCAGCGACTCGTCGGCGTCGCTCACCGTCCCGACGCCGTTGGTGAAGACGATCAGGTCGGTCGACCACTGCGAGAGGAGCATGGCCCGCTCCGCGAGGTCGTCGGTCTCGCCGATCAGGGCGAGCGCCTCCCCCGCCTTCTCGTAGCCGTCGCACTCCATGCAGCTGTGCACGGCGGTGCCGTAGTAGGCGCGCAGGCTCGGGAGCGCGGGCGGCGTCTCGAGGAGCCCCGCGGCGACCACGACGGCGGTGGCGACGACGGAGCGGTCCGCGCTGCCGCGCACGCCGCGCGCGCCGACCACGAACTCGCCGCCGGAGCGCTCGACCGACGTGACGAGGGCGTTGTGCACCTCGGCGGCCTCGTAGCGCTCGAACTCCTCGCGGCCGAGGCGGCGCAGCTCGAGCGGCGAGATGCCGTCGCGGGTGAGGAACCCGTGCGAGTGCAGGGTCGCGGCGTTCCGCGGGCGGTTGCTGTCGAGCAGAAGCACGCTCCGGCGCGCCCGGACGAGGTTGAGCGCGGTGGAGAGCCCGGCGGGGCCCCCGCCGATCACGACGACGTCGTATCGTCCGCCGACCGTCTCCGCCACGGTCAGGCCTGCCGGGAGGCGCCGAGGTGAGCGCCCAGGCGGTCGAGGCGGGCGATCGACTCCTGCTTGCCGAGGATCTCCATGGACTCGAACAGCGGCGGCGAGACGCGGCGTCCGGAGACCGCGGTGCGCAGCGGCCCGTAGGCGATGCGGGGCTTGAGGCCGAGGCCCTCGATCAGCGCGGAGGCGAGCGCCTCCTGGATCGAGGCCGTCAGCCACTCGGACGCGGGGACGAGCTCGAGGGCGCCGATCGAGGCGGCGAGCACCTCGCCGGCGTTCGCGGGCAGGCCCTTCAGCGCGTCCTCGTCGTACTCGAGCGCGTCGGACGCGGTGAAGAGGAACCCGAGCATGCCGGGGGCCTCCCCCAGCAGGCCGATCCGCTCCTGCACGAGGGGTGCGGCGGCGTCGAGCACCGCGCGCTGCTCGGCGGTCGGCTCGCCCGCGAGCACTCCGGCCGCCACGAGGTACGGGATCGTCCGCTCGGTGAAGTCGTCGACGGCCAGGAGGCGGATGTGATCGCCGTTGATCGACTCGGCCTTCTTGAGGTCGAAGCGGGCCGGATTGGGGTTCACGTCGGCGACGTCGAAGGCGGCGACCATCTCGTCGATCGAGAAGACGTCGCGGTCGTGCGTGAGCGACCAGCCGAGCAGGGCGAGGTAGTTGACCAGGCCCTCCGGGATGAAGCCGCGGTCGCGGTGGTGGAAGAGGTTCGAGGACGGGTCGCGCTTGGAGAGCTTCTTGCTGCCGTCGCCCATCACGTACGGGAGGTGCCCGAAGCGCGGGACGAAGGTCGTCACTCCGATGTCGATCAGCGCGTGGTACAGCGCGATCTGCCGGGCGGTCGAGGGCAGGATGTCCTCGCCGCGCAGCACGTGGGTGATCTGCATGATCGCGTCGTCGACCGGGTTCACCAGCGTGTAGAGCGGCTGGCCGTTGGGGCGCACCACGACGAAGTCGCTGAAGGAGCCCGCGGGGAACGTGATCGGGCCGCGGACCAGGTCGTCGAAGGACAGGTCGGCGTCCGGCACGCGCAGGCGCAGCGCCGGGGCGCGGCCCTCGGCGCGGAAGGCGGCGCGCTCCTCCTCGGTGAGGTCGCGGTCGTGGTTGTCGTACCCGTGCTGCTTCGCGCGGCCGGCCGCCTCATTGCGCGCGTCGATCTCCTCGGCCGTGGAGTAGCTCTCGTAGAGGTGCCCCGAGGCCGTAAGGCGCGCGATCACGTCGAGGTAGACATCGGTGCGCTCGGACTGCCGGTACGGGCCGTGCGGGCCGCCGACTCCGACGCCCTCGTCCCAGTCGAGCTTCAGCCAGCGCAGCGCGTCGAGGATCTGCTCCACGCTCTCCTCGCTGTCGCGGGCGGCGTCCGTGTCCTCGATGCGGAAGACGAACGTGCCGCCGGTGTGGCGCGCGTACGCCCAGTTGAACAGGGCGGTGCGGATGAGGCCGACGTGCGGGGTCCCGGTCGGCGAGGGGCAGAAGCGGACGCGGACGTCGCTCCCGGTCGCGGTCGTGAACGGGTGCGCGTCCGGCGCGCTTTCCAGGGGCGGGGTGAGCTCACACATACGAGGCCGATCCTACCGGCGGGAGCCGGTGCGGCGCCCGGGATCGCGGGGGCCGTGGCGCCTCCGCCCCGGGCACGGTGCGCGCCTCGAGGCGACTGCTTCTACCGGACAGCACTGCTCCGAGTCAACGGACTCCCCGAGCGAGCAGGAGCAGTGGTGCGCTGACCCCGGGCCTCTCGTCGAGAGGGCCCGAGCGCCGCACCGCAGGCCGCGCCGGGCCTCCGCGCGAGCGTGCCCGGAAGGAGCACTGATGAGCACGATCGATCTCGACCCCCGCACCGACCGCCCGAGCGCCCTCACCGAGGCGGCGCGGGAGGAGAAGGACGCCCGCACGCTCTCGCTCTTCCAGGCGGCTGTGAGCGCGGAGGCCGCCGAGGGCGCGCGCATCCGCGAGCGCATCGTGCTCGACCACCTGGGCCTGGCCGAGGCCATGGCCCGCCGGGTCTCCCGGAGCGGAGGCGACTGGGCGGATCTGCGCCAGGTCGCCTACGTGGGCCTCGTGAAGGCCGCCCGCCGCTTCACTCCCGAGCGCGGCGACAGCTTCGCCGCGTTCGCCGTCCCCACGATCACCGGCGAGCTCAAGCGCCACCTCCGCGACCTCGGCTGGATGATCCGGCCGCCGCGCGGCGTGCAGGAGCTGCACCGCCGCTCCGCCGTCGTCGCCGACGAGCTCGCGCAGGAGCTCGGCCGTCACCCCACCGACCAGGAGATCGCCCGCCGCCTCGGAGTGGACGCGGCGGAGGTGGCCGACGCGCGCCTCGCGGGGCATCCGCTCTCCCTCGACGAGACCGTGGGCGAGGGCGGCGTCGGCCTGGGCGACACCCTCGGCGGCGAGGACGACCGGCTGCTCGAGATCGACCGGCGGCACGGGCTCGCCGAGGCCCTCGCCGAGCTCGAGGAGGGCCAGCGCGAGCTCCTGCGGATGCGCTTCGTCGAGGAGCGCACCCAGCAGCAGATCGCCGACGCCCTGGGGACGACGCAGATGCAGGTCTCGCGCCTGCAGCGGCGGATCCTCGCGCAGCTCGCCGACCGGCTCGGCGCCCCCTCGCGCAGCCATCAGCCGCGCGCTCCCCGGGCCCGCGTGGCCACGGTCACTCCGGTCCGACCGGCGACGCGGCTGAAGTCCGCCTGAGGTGGGCCTCGGCACGCGACGGGAGCGACGAGAGGGCGGCGAGGACGTCGTCGACCTGGACCGCGAGCAGCGCCGGGTCCGGCTCGGCGGAGAACACGTCGCCGCGGCGGAGGGAGGCGTCGGTCAGCACGACGTGCGGACCCGAGGCCGGAGGACCCCAGGCCTCGGGAGGTGCCGGACCGAAGATCACGACCGAGGGGACGCCGTACGCGGAGGCGAGGTGCGCGGCCCCGGTGTCGACGGTCACCACGACCTCGGCGGCCGCGACGACCGCGGCGAACCCGCTGAGCGCGAGCTCCCCCGCCAGCACCTCGCCCGTGCCGGCGAGCTCGGCGACGCGGCGGGCGCGGTCGGCCTCGTTCGCGCCCCCGGTGTAGACGACGCGGTGCCCATCGGCGGTGAGGGAGCGGGCCACCGCGGCGAAGCGCTCCTCCGGCCACTCGCGCGAGCCGTAGAAGGCCCCGATGTGCACGACGGCGGCTCCGGGGGCCGAGGCGGGCTCCTCCGGGACGGCGATCGCGACGTCCTCGGGGTCGGCGTCGAGACCGATCGAGTTCACCAGGCGGGCCCAGCGGGCGCGCTCGAGCTCGCCGTCGATCCAGAGCGGCCGCGGGTCCTCCGGGCCCGCGCCCGGGTCCAGCGCCGGGACGCGGAACTCGAGCGTGCGCTCGGGCGCGATCTCGCGCAGCCGCAGCCGCGACTCCGGGCCGTTGCCGTGGAGGTTCACGCCGAGCTCGACCCGGCCGGCGGCCATCGGCAGCGGGTCGTCGAGTCCGCGGAGGGTGGGCACGAGCGCGTCCAGTCCCTCGACCAGGTCGACGATCGGCTCGAGCCAGGGCGTGGTCGCCATGATCAGCCGGTGGTCCGGGAAGCCGCGGCGCAGGGCCTTGAGCGCCGGGACGGCGACGAGCAGGTCGCCGAGCTTGAGGGCGCGCAGCGCGAGGATCTCCGGAGTCCCGTCCGGGGCGGTGAGAGCGCGCACGGCGCCTCCTTCCTGTCGGAGTCCCCGTACCCCGCTGCGCGCACCTCAGACGCGCCGCCCGCAGATGCGAGCGACGCGCCCGGAGGGACCGACTTCTCCGGAAGGGGGTTTACATCCCCGGTCGAGGGGTACGAGGAGAAGGTGAACGACTCCTCCTCCCGGAGCGCCGACGAGCGCGCGAGGGCCCCGCGCCTGCGGGGGATCCTCTTCGACCGCGATGCGACGCTCGTGGTCGACGTGCCCTACAACGGCGACCCGGCGCAAGTCTCCCCGATGCCCACCGCCCTCGCCGCGGTCGAGCGCGCGCGCGAGGCGGGGCTGGCCGTGGGCGTGGTCACCAACCAGTCCGGGATCGCCCGCGGGATCATCGACCGCGGCCAGGCCGACGCGGTGAACCGGCGCGTGGACGAGCTGTTCGGTGGCTTCGACGTGTGGATGCTCTGCCCCCACGGCCCGGAGGACGGCTGCTCCTGCCGGAAGCCCCGGCCCGGCATGGTGCTCGGCGCCGCCGAGCAGCTGGGACTGCCGGCCCGCTCCCTCGCCGTGATCGGCGACATCGGGGCCGACGTCGGCGCCGCCGCCGCGGCCGGCGCCCGTGGAGTGCTGGTGCCGACTCCGATCACCCGCGCCGAGGAGGTGGACGCCGCTCCGCTGCAGGCGGCGACGCTCCTCGAGGCGGTCGAGCTGCTGCTCGCGATGCAGCCCGACGAGGACGCCGAGTGAGGCGCCGCGTGCTCGTCGCCCGCCTGGACAGCGCGGGAGACGTCCTGCTGTGCGGACCCGCCGTCCGCGCGATCGCGGCCGACGCCGAGGTGCTGCTGCTGAGCGGTCCGCAGGGAGCGCCCGCGGCCGCGCTGCTGCCGGGTCCCTCCTCCGTCCGCACCTGGTGGTGCCCGTGGATCGGCGACGCCTCCCGCCCCGTCGACTCCGAGCTCGTCGACGAGCTGCGCGCGATCGTCGAGGAGTTCGCGCCGGACGAGGCCGTGATCCTCACCTCCTTCCACCAGTCGCCGCTTCCGCTGGCCCTGCTGCTCCGCCTCGCCGGTGTCGCCCGCATCACGGGCGCCTCGATCGACTTCGCGGGCGCCCTGCTCGATGTGCGCCTCGTCCCGGGCGAGACCCTCGAGGAGGACCAGCCGGAGCCGGAGCGCGCGATCGCGATCGCGGCGGCGGCCGGCTTCGCGCTGCCCGCCGGCGACGACGGACGGCTCCGCGTGCGCCGCGAGGGCGTGCTGCCCGCCGCTCTCGAGGGGATCGGCCCCTACGCGGTCGTGCACCCCGGGGCAGCCGTCCCCGCCCGCGCCTGGCCCGCGGCGAACGCGGCCCGCGCCGTCGAGCTGCTGGCGGACGCGGGCCTCGCCGTCGTCGTCACCGGCGGCCCGGGCGAGCGCTCCCTCACGGCCGAGGTCGCGGGCTCCCGCGGCATCGACCTCGGCGGGGCGACGGACTTCCCCGGCGCCGCCGAGGTGCTGGCCGGCGCCGACGTCGTGATCTGCGGCAACACCGGCCCCGCGCACCTCGCCGCCGCGGTCGGCACCCCCGTGGTCAGCCTCTTCGCGCCGGTCGTCCCGGCCGTGCGCTGGGCGCCCTACGGCGTCCCGGTCGCGCTGCTCGGCGACCAGGAGGCGCCCTGCGCCGGCTCGCGCGCCCGCGTGTGCCCCGTCCCCGGCCATCCCTGCCTCGCGGGGGTGAGCGCCGAGGAGGCGGTCGCCGCCGCCCTCCGACTCCGACCCACGACTTCCCCGAGAGAGGCCATCGCATGAGGATCCTGCTCTGGCACGTGCACGGCGGCTGGGCGGACGCCTTCGTCCGCGGCGCCCACACCTACCTGCTCCCCACGACTCCGGCCCGCGACGGCTGGGGCCTGGGCACCGGCGGCCGCGACTGGCCGAGCGCCGTCGAGATCGCGCCCGAGGAGCTGCACGACGCCGACGTCGACGCGGTCCTCCTCCAGAGGCCCGAGGAGCTCGCCGAGGCCGAGCGCCTGCTCGGGCGACGCCTCGGCCGCGACGTGCCCGCCGTCTACGTGGAGCACAACACCCCCCGCGGGGATGTGCCGGACAACCGCCACCCGCTCGCCGACCGCGACGACCTGCTGATCGTCCACGTCACCCACTTCAACGCCCTGATGTGGGACACCGGATCGACGCGGACGACGGTGATCGAGCACGGGATCCACGACCCGGGTCCCCTCTACACCGGCGAGCTGCCGCACTTCGGCGTGGTCGTCAACGAGCCCGTCCGCCGGGGCCGGGTCGCCGGGACCGACCTGCTCCCCCGCTTCGGCGCCGTCGCTCCGCTGGACGTCTTCGGGATGAAGACCGACCGGCTCGCCGAGCTGCCGGGCCTGGAGGACGTGACGGTCCTCGGCGACGTCCGCACGCAGGCGATGCACGCGGCCCTGGCCCGCCGCCGGGTCTACCTGCACCCGTTCCGCTGGACCTCCCTCGGCCTCGCGCTGCTGGAGGCGATGCATCTCGGGATGCCCGTCGTCGCGCTCGACGTGACGGAGGCGGGGCGCGCCGTCCCGCCCGAGGCCGGAGCGGTCTCGAACGACCTCGACGCCCTCGTCGCCTCGGCCCGGGCGCTCGTCGAGGACCCGGACCGCGCCGCCCGCGCCGGCGCCGTCGCCCGCGAGGCCGCGCTCGCGCGCTACGGCCTCGCCCGGTTCCACCGCGACTGGGACGAGGTCCTCGCCGACCTCCCGGGACGCCGGTCGCCGGAGCCCGCTCTGGAAGGGAGCACCCGATGAAGCAGCACCTCTCCTCCGCGCCCGCGCTCACGATCGCCATGGTCTCGGAGCACGCGAGCCCGCTGGCGACCCTCGGCAGCGTCGACGCCGGCGGCCAGAACGTCCACGTGGCGGCGCTCGCCGACGCCCTCGCGCGCCGCGGCCACCGCGTGGTCGTCTACACCCGCCGCGACGACCCCTCCCTGCCCCGGCGCGTGCCCTTCACCTCGGGAGTCGAGGTCGTGCACATCGACGCCGGGCCGCCGCGCCGGGTGTCCAAGGACGAGCTGCTGCCCTTCATGGGCGACTTCGCCGTCGACCTCGCCGAGGAGTGGCTGCAGGAGCGGCCGGACCTCGTGCACAGCCACTTCTGGATGTCCGGGGTCGCCGCGCTCGACGCCTCCGAGCGGGTGGAGCGAGCCACGGGTCGGCGCGTGCCCGTCCTCCACACCTTCCACGCGCTGGGCGTGGTCAAGCGCCGCCAGCAGGGCGCGCTCGACACCAGCCCCGAGGAGCGCGCCTGGCTCGAGCCCGGAGTGGGCCAGAAGGCCGACGGCGTCGTCGCCACCTGCTCGGACGAGGCCTTCGAGCTCAAGGGGCTCGGCGTGCCGACCTCGCGCATCTCGGTGGTGCCCTGCGGAGTCGACATCGACCGGTTCTCGGTCGAGGGCCCGGTCGCGCCCCGCAGCGAGCGCTCGCGGCTGATGACCATCGGACGCCTGGTGCCGCGCAAGGGCATGGGCATCGCGATCGAGGCGCTCGCGCACCTGGTCGCGGCCGGCCACGACGCCGAGCTCGTCGTGGTCGGGGGCTCCGGCTCCGGCGACGCGCTGACGGCGGACCCCGAGTACCAGCGGCTGCACGGCGTGGCCGAGAGCCTCGGCGTCGCGGACCGTGTCGACTTCGTCGGCCAGCTCTCGCAGACCGAGATGCCCGCGATGCTCCGCTCGGCCGACGTCGTGGTCTGCGCGCCCTGGTACGAGCCGTTCGGCATCACTCCGCTCGAGGCGATGGCCTGCGGCGTGCCGGTCGTCGCCTCCTCCGTGGGCGGCCTGATCGACACCGTGGTTGAGGACGTCACCGGGGTCCACGTGCCTCCGCGCGACCCGGTCGCCCTGGCCGCCGCCCTCGGCTCGCTGCTGGAGGACCCCGACCGCGCCCGCGCCTACGGGGCCGCCGGCCGCGAGCGCGTCGAGTCCCGCTACTCCTGGGACCGCGTCGCCGCCGACACCGAGCGCGCCTACGTCACGACCCTCGCCGGCCTCGGCGACGAGTCGCTCCTCACCGGCGCCACGAGCGCACCCTCATCCCCCACCACCCGGAAGGCGGCTCCGCGACGATGACCATCGACACCGCGACCATCGACACCGTTCTGGACACCCCGGCCGACGCCGCCCGGCGCCTCGTCGACGACCACGTGGCGCGCGCGCTCGACGCGGTCGCGCAGCTGGAGCGCCACTCCGACAGGATCGCCGCCTGGGGCGTCGAGCTCGCCGACCGCCTGCACTCCGGCGCGCGCCTGCTCGCCGCGGGCAACGGCGGCTCCGCGGCCGAGGCGCAGCACCTCACCGCCGAGCTCGTCGGCCGCTTCGACGGCGACCGCGTCCCCTTCTCCGCCATCTCGCTGCACGCCGAGACGTCGAGCCTGACCGCGATCGGCAACGACTACGGCTTCGACCACGTGTTCTCGCGCCAGGTCACCGCGCACGCCCGGGTGGGGGACGTCGTGGTGCTGCTCTCCACCAGCGGACGCAGCGCGAACCTCCTCCACGCCGCGGAGGCCGCCCGTGCGGCGGGCGCCCGGTCGTGGGCGCTGACCGGCGAGGGGCCGAACCCGCTCACCGAGCTCTGCGACGAGGCGATCGCCCTCGAGGGCCACGGCTCCAATGTGCAGGAGGCGCAGCTGGTGCTCGTTCACGCGCTCTGCCGGGCCTTCGAGCACCGGATCCGCGCGCGGACGGCGGCCGCCGCGTGAGCCGCCTGCGCCTCGTCGTCGTCGGCGACGTGATGCTCGACGTCGACCTCTCCGGACCCGCCGAGCGGCTGAGCCCGGACGCCCCCGTCCCCGTGGTCGACGTGTCGGCCCGCAGCGCCCGCGCCGGCGGTGCCGGGCTGGTCGCCCGGATGCTCGCCCGCGACGGGCACGAGGTGACGCTGGTGACCGCGCTCGCCGAGGACTCGGATCCGGACGTGGCGGAGCTGCGCGCCGAGCTGTCCGGCGTCCGCCTGGTCGCCGGGCCCTCGGGAGCGCCGACGCCGGTGAAGACCCGCGTCGCCGCCTCCGGCCAGGCCGTCGTGCGGATCGACCGCGGCTGCGAGACGCCGCCCGTCCCCGGCGTCACCGACCCCATGCTCGCCGCGCTCGCCGACGCCGACGCCGTGATCGTCGCCGACTACGGCCGCCGCCTGACCGAGGAGCCGTCGCTTCGCACGGCGCTCGACGCGCTCACCGTGCCGCTGGTGTGGGATCCGCACCCGCGCGGCTCGCAGCCGGTCGCCGCCACCTCCCTCGCCACCCCGAACCTGGCCGAGGCCACCGCCTTCTCGGGAGCCGTCGGCCGCGGAGTGACGCGCGCCGAGTCCGCCGCGACCACCCTCCTCGAGCGCTGGGGCTGCGGTGCGGTCACCGTGACGATGGGATCCTCCGGCGCCCTGCTGCGCTCCCGCGGCGCCGGCGTCCCGGTCGTCGCACCGGCCTTCGCCGTGCCGCCCACCGACCCGTGCGGCGCGGGCGACCGGTTCGCCGCCTCGGCCGCCGTCGCCCTCGCCGAGGGCGCGAGCACGTCGGAGGCGGTGCAGGCGGCGGTCGCCGCGGCCGGCGCCTACCTCCTCGCGGGAGGGGTCGCCTCCCTCTCCGCTCCCGCCGACCCCGCACCCCTCCACGGCGGCGGGGTGGACGCCCTGCGCGTCGCCGAGTCCGTCCGCGCGGCAGGAGGAACGGTGGTCGCGACGGGCGGCTGCTTCGACCTGCTCCACGCCGGCCACGCCCGCACCCTCTCCGCAGCACGGGCTCTCGGCGACTGCCTGATCGTCTGCCTCAACTCGGACGACTCCGTCCGGCGCCTCAAGGGCGCGGCGCGGCCGATCATCCCCGAGGACGACCGCGTCGACCTGCTGCTCGCGCTCGAGTGCGTCGACGCCGTGCTGGTCTTCGGCGAGGACACGCCGGACGAGGCGCTGCGCCGCATCCGCCCCGACGTCTGGGTGAAGGGCGGCGACTACTCCGCCGAGTCCCTCCCCGAGACGGCGACGGTGGCGGAGTGGGGCGGCCGGGTCCTGACCGTGCCGTACCACCCGGGCCGCTCGACCACCCATCTCGCCGCCGCGCTCGCGCGCGTCGGCTGACCCGCGGCCCACGAGGCCCGCAGACCACCCCCGGAAGGAAACCATGAGCACCACTCCCACCCCCATCGGCCGCGTCCTGATCACCGGAGGAGCCTCCGGGCTCGGTGCGGCCGTCGCCGCCGCGGTCACCGCCGCCGGCGGCACCCCGATCGTGCTCGACCGCGACGTCTCGTCGGTGAAGGAGGGCGTCGCCGCCTACCAGGTCGACGTCGCGAAGACCCGCGAGGCCGAGAAGGCGGTCGTCGAGATCGCCCGCGAGCACGGCGGGCTCGACGCCGTCGTGACCGCGGCCGGCATCGACCGCTGCGGCCGCCTCGTCGATGTGGAGCCGGAGGAGTGGGAGCGCGTCATCTCCGTCAACCTCCTCGGCACCGCGGCCGTCGTCCGGGCGGCGCTGCCTTTCCTCACCGAGACCCACGGCCGCGTCGTCACCGTCGCCTCCTCGCTCGCGATCAAGGCCGTCTCGGACGCGACCGCGTACTGCGCCTCGAAGTTCGGCGTGCTCGGCTTCACCCGCGCGCTCGCGGCCGAGACCAAGGGCGAGATCGGAGTGACCACGCTGATCCCGTCGGGCATGAAGACGCGCTTCTTCGACGACCGCGACGAGCAGTACAAGCCGGGCCCGGACGCGCTGCTGAACGACCCGGAGAACGTGGCGAACGCCGTCATGTTCGTCCTCGGCCAGCCGCGCGGCTGCGAGGTCCGCGAGCTCGTCATCACGCACGAGGAGGAGCCGTCCTGGCCGTGATCCGCTGACGCGGACCCAGGGATCCCCCCTGCTGCGAGATGCCACCTGTGACGCCGACACGCCGATGTCGAGCACCACAGGTGGCATCTCGCGGTTCAGCGGGTGGAGGCGAGCACTCCGCGGACGTCCTCGAGCACGCGGTCGACCGGCACGTCGTCGACGAAGGTGAGCTCGTGCTCGCAGCGCGGAGCGGTCCAGCCCACCTGCGTCACATCGATGCCGCAGACCGGGCAGCGGGTGGTCCAGCTCAGCTGCACCCGGTGGCGCTGCCGTCCGAGGGGCTGCGCGTTGATCGCGTTGCCCACCCAGAAGATGCCGACCGTCGGAGCACCGACCGCGGCGGCGAGGTGGCGGGGGCCGGAGTCGTTGCCGAGCACGAGGTCGGCGAGCGAGAGCAGCGGAGCGAGGTCCGGGAGGTCCACGACGCCCGCCCAGGAGACCGCTCCCGGCGCTCCGGCGACGATCTCGTCGGCGGCGGGCACATCGGAGGCGTCTCCCACCACCAGCACTCGCGCCCCGTCGGCGAGGAGAGCGGTCGCCACCTCGGCGAACGACGCACTCGGCCAGCGGCGGCGGACATCGGTCGCTCCGGGGTGGATCAGCACGAGCGGGCCGCCCGCGGGCAGGGCCGCGGCCAGGCGGTCGCGGCGCTCCGGGTCGACCGGCAGGACGGGCTCCAGGCGGACGGCTCCGGCTCCGGCCAGCCCGACGATCTCGAGCGCCCGCAGCATCTCGTGCTGGTAGTAGACGTAGGGGATCGTGCGCTCGAGCTCCGCGGCGTCGTCGGTGCGCGACCCGATCGTGTGGCGCGCGCCGAGGCGCTGGAGGAACGGGTTGGAGTAGCGCCCGCCGCCGTGCAGCTGCACGGCCAGGTCGAAGCGGCGCGCGCGCATCCGCTCGGTGAAGTCCTCGACGACCCGGGGGTCCTCCCCCTCTCCGTCGCGGACGCCCTGCGCCACCGGCAGGATCTCGACGTCGGCGATCGGCGACTCGACGCCCGTCAGCAGGACCCGGTGCGCGGGCGTCCCGAGCAGGGTGATCTCGGCTCCCGGGTAGGCGGCCGCGAGGGCGTCGACGGCGGGCAGCGCGAACAGCAGGTCGCCGAGTCCGCCGCCGCGCAGGACGGCGATCCTCTCGACTCCGGCAAAGGGCTCTCGGAGGGGGGCGATGGCGACCACGACGGGTTCCTCTCAGGTGCGGAGGGCGCGCGGGCGCCGCTCCGGGGACGGTGCACTCCTCCACTTCCCCGCCGGGACCGATCCGAAACCGGATCGGGGGCGAGCCCGTCGCCGATCCGGGGGTGGATTCCCGAGGCGGCGTGTCTAGGCGCGCACCACCCGGGTACCGGACGGATGCGTCCGCCACTCCGCGGGCGCCCCCGACCGAGAGGTGACCGTGACCATCGACATCACGACCCCCGCCACGACCGCCGCCGACGCCGTCCGCCGCGCGCGGACCGCGTTCCCCGCGTGGGCCGCCACCGCGCCCGCCGAGCGCGGCGCCCTGCTCCGTGCCGCCGCCCACCGCGTGGCCGAGCGCGAGCAGGAGCTCGCCGACCTCAACACGCAGGAGACGGGCAAGCCCGCCGGCGACGCGCTGGGCGGCGTGCGCGCCGGTGTCGACACGCTGCTCCAGTACGCCGAGCTCGGCCCGCTGCACCGCGGGAGGAGCCTGCGCGGAGGGGCTCTCAACGTCGATCTGGCCCTGCCGCACCCGCGCGGTGTCGTGCTCGCCCTCACTCCGTGGAACGACCCGGTCGCCGTCGCTGCGGGCCTCCTGGGCGCCGCGATCGTCTCCGGTGACGTCGTCGTGCACAAGCCGAGCGAGCGCAGTCCGGGCACGGGCGCCCTCTTCACGAGCATCCTCGCCGAGGCGCTGCCCGAGGGCGTGCTGACCCTGGTCAAGGGCGACGGGGCGGTCGGCGACGAGCTGGCGCGCACCGAGGGCGTCGACGTCCTCGCCCACGTCGGCTCGACCGCCACCGGCCGCGCGCTCGCCCGGGTCGCCGCCCTCACCGGCACGCACGTGATCCTCGAGAACGGCGGCAACGACGCGCTCGTCGTCGACCGCGACGTCGACCCGGTCTGGGCCGCCGAGCAGGCCGCGCTGGGCGCCTTCGCCAACGCCGGCCAGATCTGCACCTCCGTCGAGCGGATCTACGTGCACCGCGACATCGCCGAGGCGTTCACGGCGGCGCTGGTCGCCGAGGCCGACCGCTGGAGCGCGGGCCCGCTCCCCCGCCTCGTCGACGCCCGCATGCGCGACGCCGTCCACGAGCACGTCACGGAGGCGCTCGGCAGCGGCGCGCGCGCCCTCACCGGCGGCACTCCCGGGGACGGCACCTTCTACCCCGCGACCGTCCTGGCCGACTGCACCGAGTCGATGCTGGTGATGACGGAGGAGACCTTCGGGCCCGTCGCGCCGATCCGCGTCGTCGACTCCTTCGACGAGGGCCTGGACCTGGCCGCCGCGAGCCCCTACGGTCTGGCCGCCTCGATCCTCACCGCCGACATGGAGCACGCCCATCGGGCCGCGGCGACGCTGCCGGTGGGCACCGTCAAGGTCAACGGCGTCTTCGGAGGAGCCCCGGGCGGCAGCGCCCAGCCCCGCGGAGCGTCCGGCTCCGGCTTCGGCTACGGCCCGGAGCTGCTCGACGAGATGACCACGACCACGGTCGTGCACTTCGGCCTGCCCGTTCTGCCGGGAGGCGCGCGATGAGCCTCGAGGGCTCGGCGCTCCAGCGGGCGAGCGCCCTCCTGGCGCACGTCCACGAGCGCCCGCCGGTCGTCGCCGTGATCGGGGACCTCATCCTCGACTCCTGGTGGCTCGGCGAGGCGGAGCGCGTCACGCGGGAGGCGCCCGCGCCGGTCCTGCGGCTCGAGGACGTCGTCGACGTCGCGGGCGGGGCCGCCAACACCGCCGCCAACCTGCGCGCGCTGGGCGCCGTCGTCCGCACGGTCGGCGTGGCCGGACGCGACTCCGAGGGCGACCGGCTCGTGCGCGCCCTCGAGCGGGCCGGCCTGGACACCTCCCGGGTCGTCCGCACCGGCGCTGCGACGACGATCAAGACCCGCGTGGTCGGCGGCGACAGCGTGATGCTGCGCGTCGACTCCGGCCCGCACCACCCGGCCGACGACGAGCTGGCCCTGCTCGCCGGTGCCGCCGCCGAGGCCGCCGCGGGCGCCGACGCCGTCCTGGTCTGCGACTACGGCTCGGGGATCCTCCGCGAGGCCGTCGAGCGCCTGCTCGCCGTCGGGCGCCCCGGCCTCCTCGTGATCGACGCGCACGAGCTCGCCGACTGGGCCTTCGCCCGGCCGGACCTCGTCACCCCGAACGCCAAGGAGGCGGAGCGGCTGCTCGGCGGCTCCCTCGGCCGCGGGACGGAGCGGGCCGCCGCCGTGCGCGACGCGGCGGACGACCTGCGCGCCCGCTCGGGCGCCCGGCACGTCGTGGTCACCCTCGACCGGGACGGCTCCACCGCCCTCGACGCCGACGGCACGGTCAGCCGCACCTTCGCTCAGCCTGCGGAGGAGAAGCAGGCATCCGGCGCCGGCGACACCTTCGCCGCGACCGCCACCCTCGCCCTCGCCGCCGGCCGCTCCCTGGCCACCGCCGTCGATCTGGCGCAGGCCGCCGCCGACGTGGTCGTGCAGCGCCCCGGCACCTCCGTCTGCTCGGGCGACGACCTGCTCGCCTCCCTCGCCGCTCCCGGCGCCGTCGTGCTCGGCGAGGACGCCCTCGTCGAGGTCCTCGCGGAGCAGTCGCACCGCGGTCGCCGCGTGGTGTTCACCAACGGCTGCTTCGACGTCCTGCACCGCGGCCACACCGCCTACCTCCGCCAGGCCCGCGAGCTCGGCGACGTGCTCGTGGTCGCGGTGAACGACGACGACTCCGTCCGGCGGCTGAAGGGCGAGGGACGGCCGATCAACCCGGAGGGCGACCGCGCGGGCGTGATCGCCGAGCTGGGCTGCGTCGACTACGTGACGCTCTTCGGCGGAGACACCCCCATCCCGCTGCTCGAGCGCGTGCAGCCCGACGTCTACGTGAAGGGCGGGGACTACAACCCCGACATGCTCGCGGAGGCGGCCGTCGTCCGCTCCTACGGGGGCGTCGTCACCACGGTCGGCTACGTCTCGGAGCACTCCACGACCGAGATGGTCCAGCGCATCCGATCGACCGCGCCGTGACCAGCCGCCGGTGGTCCGGGCGCTGGGGGGTCCCGGAGGCTCCCCGGCAGCCGCTGATCGACGTGCTGGTGCCGACGGTCGGCCGCCGTGCCGAGCTCGCCGCCACGCTCGCCGGACTCGCCGCCCAGGACGACCCGCCCTTCCGCGTGATCGTGAGCGACCAGTCCGACGACGCGGTCGCCGAGAGCGACCCGACGATCCTCGCGATGCTGCGCGTGCTGGAGGCGCAGGGCCGGGCTCCGGTGGTGCGCCGGCACCTGCCCCGGCGCGGGCTCGCGGAGCAGAGGCACTACCTCCTCTCCCTCGCCACCGCCCCGGCCGTCCTCTTCCTCGACGACGACGTGTGGCTCGAGCCGGGCACGCTCTCGCGGCTGCACGAGGCCCTCGAGCGCCTCGACTGCGGCTTCGTCGGCTCCGCGGTGCAGGGCCTGTCCTACCTCGAGGACGTGCGCCCGCACGAGACCGAGTCGTTCGAGACCTGGGAGGAGCGCGTGGAGCCCGAGCGGGTGCGGCGCGGAACCCCTGAGTTCGAGCGCTGGCCGCTGCACAACGCGGCGAATCTCACGCACGTCGCCGCCCGCCTCGACGTCCCGGAGGGCGCCTGGCGCGCGTACCGGGTCGCCTGGCTGGGCGCGTGCGTCCTCTACCGCCGCGACGCCCTCCTGGCCGTCGGCGGCTTCGACTTCTGGGAGCAGCTGCCCCCGGAGCACAGCGGTGAGGACGTCGCCGCGCAGTGGCGCGTCATGGAGCGCTTCGGCGGCGCGGGCCTCGTGCCCAGCGGCGCCGTGCACCTCGAGACGCCCACGACGGTCACCGACCGGCGCGTCGACGCCTTCGACCGGCTCTTCGCCGAAGAGCACTCGTAACACTCAGCAAGGCGACGAAAGGACAGCACGATGGACGCACCCAACCCGATCCAGATCCAGAAGTACCTCTCGGGCATCGACTACCCCGCCTCGAAGGACACGATCGTCGAGACCGCGGAGAAGGAGGGCGCGGACGGCGACGTCCTCGAGGCCCTCCGTGCGATCCCGGACGGCGACTATGAGAAGCCCACCGACGTGAGCTCGGCCGTCTCGAAGGTCTGACCCCCTCCGCGGGACGCCGCTCCGGTGCACGGCACGCCGTGCCTGCTGTACCGGAGCGGCGTCCCGCGAGCGGCGATCGGCCGGCGCGGAGAGCCGGGGTCAGGCGGAGGCGTGCTCGCGCTCGCGCAGGACGCCGGACTCGAGCGCCTGGAACGACAGCACCTTGTAGCCCTCGGACTCGAAGAAGATCGTCGCCCGGTCGGCCTCCACGCTCATCACGGTGCCGGCGCCCCACTCGCGGTGCTCCACCGACTCGTCGACGTTCAGAGGGGCGTCCACGGGCGCCTCGACGGTCTCGCCGCTCGCCTCGTGCCGCTCGCAGCCGTCGCAGTTGCCGCACCACTCGGCCGACTCCACGCCGAAGTAGTCCAGCAGGACTCGGCGGCGGCACTGGCTGGTCTCCGCGTAGGCGCGCATCATCGACAGGCGCGACTCCGCGATCCGCTCGCGGGAGGCCAGAGCCTCCTTCACCGCGTGCACGGCCTCGTCGCCCGAGGCCTCGCGCGTCGCGCGCAGTCCGGACCCGGTCTCCACCAGCCCCGCGTCCGCGAGATCGTTGACGATCCGGGCGATCGTGCGGGCCGGCTTCCCCAGCTCCTTCGCGAGAGCCGCGGTGTCGAGCCCCGGCTGCTCCGAGACGGCCGCCCAGATCACGCGCAGCGCGGCCTTGTCGACCGAGCGCTTGGCGAAGAAGCGGCGGAGACCCAGGTCCTCGGCGCGGTAGTGCAGCGCGCCCGTCGCCGGCTCGCCGTCGCGGCCCGCGCGGCCGATCTCCTGGTAGTACGCGTCGAGCGACTCGGTGGTCGTCGCGTGCAGCACGAAGCGGACGTCGGCCCGGTCGATGCCCATTCCGAAGGCCGAGGTCGCGACGACGACGTCGAGCTCGCCGGCGCGCCACTGCTCGTGCACGACCTTGCGCTCGGACACCTTGAGTCCGGCGTGGTACGCCGCGACCCGGCGCCCCTCCGCCGCGATGTCGGCCGCGTAGGCCTCCGTCTCCTTGCGGGTGGCGACGTAGACCAGGCCCGGAGCCGTCCAGCTGCGGGCCTCCTCGACCACGGCGGCGCGCTTCTCGTTCTCGCTCTCGTGGCGGTGCACCACCAGCCGGATCTCCGGACGGTCGACGCCATGCACCTGGATCTCGGGGTCGGTCATGCGGAGGCGCTCGATGATCTCGTCGCGCACCGGCCCGGAGGCGGTGGCGGTCATCGCCAGCACCGGCGGATCACCGAGCTCGCCGCGCACATCGGCCAGGCGGAGGTAGTCGGGGCGGAAGTCGTGGCCCCAGGAGGAGACGCAGTGCGCCTCGTCGACGACCAGGAGCGACACCCCCGCGGCCGCCAGACGCGCCACGTTCTCGGGCTTGGCGAGCTGCTCGGGCGCCAGGAGCACGTAGAGCGGGCCGCCCTCGTCGATCCGGTCCCAGGCGCGGGCGACGGCCGCGGCGCCCTGGGAGGAGTTGATCGCGACGGCGGGCGGGGCCGCCGGAGCCGCCTCGATCGCGGCGAGCTGGTCGGCTTGCAGGGCGACGAGCGGGGAGACGACCAGGACGACGCCGCCGCGCTCGGCTCCGGCGATCTGGTAGACCGCGGACTTGCCGCCGCCCGTCGCCAGCACCAGCAGTGTGTCGCGCCCGGAGGCCGCCGACTCGATCGCCTCGCGCTGACCGGGGAGCAGCGACGACCAGCCGAAGTCCTCCCGGGCGATGCGGCTGACAGAGTCGGTGCGGGAGGAGTTCATAGCTCGACGCTACGACCAGACGGCCCCGGAGGCAGTCCGCTTGACAGCGCCGGGGAGCACGGTGAAGGCGCGTCGCCCGGCCTCGCGGCCCGCCTCTGCCCCCTCGTCCCCGCGCTGTCAACGTCCTGCGGAGGGGCCCGTCGCGTGCTGGGCTGGAGCCCCGACGAGAGGAGCCGACATGGCCGACCAGAACGTGAACGAGGACCTTCCCGGATCCGGCGGCGACGCCGCCCCGAACACCGGCGGCGCGCAGACGGTGCTGCCCGGCGAGGACGCGGCCGACGCCTCCGCAGCGGGGGCCGCTCCCGGGGGCACCGCGATCGACCGCGGTGTCACGGACGCCGTGACCGACGGCGACAGCGGAGGGGACACCGTCTCCGGCGACGCCGACCTGCCGGACGAGACCGAGGGCGCGGTCGGCAGCGACCCGGCGAGCACCGACTGACGTCCCGCTCGAGCGCGTCCGGCCCGCGCGGTCCGAGGATCCGCGCGGGCCGGAGGCGCTCGTCCCTCCGCGGAGGAGGGCCCGGGCTCAGCGCCGGACGACCACCGGGTTGAACAGCGTGCCGATGCCTTCGACGTCCACCGCGACGGTGTCCCCGTTCGCGATCGGCCCGACGCCGGCGGGCGTCCCCGTGAGGATCACGTCCCCGGGGAGCAGCGTGAAGATGCGCGAGACGTAGGCCACGAGCTCGGGCACCCCGTGGATCATGTCGCCGGTGCTGCCCGACTGCTGCACGCGCCCGTTGACGCGCGTCTCGATCGCGCTCTCGTTCCAGACGAACTCGGTCTCGATGACCGGGCCGAGCGGGCAGAAGGTGTCGTAGCCCTTCGCCCGCGCCCACTGGCCGTCGGAGCGCTGGAGGTCGCGCGCGGTGACGTCGTTGGCGATGGTGTACCCGAAGACCACGTCCTCGTAGTCCTCCGCGCGGACGTTGCGGGCCACGGCGCCGATCACGATCGCCAGCTCGCCCTCGAACTCCACCTGCTGGCTGTCCTCGGGGAGGACGATCGCCTCGTCCGGGCCGATGACCGACGTGTTCGGCTTGAGGAACACCAGCGGCTCCGCCGGGGCGTCACCGCCCATCTCAGCCGCGTGGTCGGCGTAGTTCTTCCCGATGCCGACGACCTTGGAGCGCGGGATCACCGGCGCGAGGAGCTTCGCCTCCGCGATCGGGATGCGCTCCCCCGTGGTGTCGAACCCGGCGAACATCGGGTCGCCGGCGAGCACGACCAGGTCGTCCTCGTCCACGATCCCGAAGTGGATCGCTCCCCCGTTGTCCCCGTCGCGCTGCGTGGCGAATCGTGCGATCTTCATGCGTCCAGCCTCGTCATCCATCCGTGCGTGTCCTCGCGGCGTCCGTACTGGATGCCGGTCAGCTCCTCGCGGAGCGACATCGTGAGCTCCCCGGCGGGCGCGCCCTCGCGGCCGACGGAGAAGCCCTCGCCCTTGAGCTCGGCGATCGGGGTGATCACGGCGGCGGTCCCGCAGGCGAACACCTCGACCACATCGCCGGAGGCCACTCCGTCGCGCCACTCGTCGATGCTCACGCGGCGCCGCTCGACGCGGTGGCCGCGGTCCTCGGCGAGCTGCAGGACGCTGTCGCGCGTGATGCCCTCGAGGATCGAGTCCGATTCCGGGGTGACCAGCGTGCCGTCCTTCTTCACCAGCACCACGTTCATGCCGCCGAGCTCCTCGATCCACTGCGACTCCTGCGAGTCGAGGAAGAGGACCTGCGCGCAGCCGTGGCTGTAGGCCTCCTGCTGCGGGAGGAGGGAGGAGGCGTAGTTGCCACCCGTCTTCGCCGCTCCCGTGCCGCCCTTGCCCGCCCGGGCGTAGGAGGTGGAGAGCCAGATCGACACGGGGGCGACGCCGCCCGAGAAGTAGGCGCCGGCGGGGCTGGCGATCACGTAGTAGCCGACGTCCTCGGCCGCGCGCACGCCGAGGAACGCCTCCTGCGCGAACATGAACGGGCGCAGGTAGAGGCTGGTCTCCGGCTCCGAGGGGACCCAGTCGCCGTCGACCGCGATCAGCTGCCGCAGCGACTCGACGAAGAGGTCCGTCGGGAGCTCCGGCAGCGCGAGGCGGCGGGCCGAGCGCTGCAGGCGGCGCGCGTTCGCCTCCGGGCGGAAGGTCCAGACGGAGCCGTCCTCGTGGCGGTAGGCCTTCATCCCCTCGAAGATCTCCTGCGCGTAGTGCAGGACGGCGGCGGCGGGGTCGAGCGCGAGCGGGCCGTAGGGCTCGACGCGGGCGCTGTGCCAGCCGTCCGTGCGGGTCCAGCGGAGGCCGACCATGTGGTCGGTGAAGTGCATGCCGAAGCCGGGGTTCGCGAGGATCCGGGCGCGCTCCTCGGCGGAGCGGGGCGCGGGGGCGGCGGTCACCTCGAAGGCGAGGTCGGCGGGGGCGGAGTCGGTGCTCATCGTGGTGGTGTCCTTCTGCGGGGGATCAGCGGAGGCGGGCGACGACGGAGTCGCCGATCGCGGCCGTGGAGCGCGGGGTGCCGTCGCGCGACTCGATGTCGGCGGTCACGGCCGCGGTGACGCGGGCGGCCTCGTCGCTCCGGCCGAGGTGGTCCAGCAGCATCGCGGCCGAGAGGATCGCGGCGGTCGGGTCGGCGAGCTGCCGTCCGGCGATGTCGGGCGCGGATCCGTGGACCGGCTCGAACATGCTGGGGAACGCGCCGTCGGGGTTGATGTTGCCCGAGGCCGCGAGTCCGATGCCGCCGCTGATCGCGCCGGCCAGATCGGTCAGGATGTCGCCGAAGAGGTTGTCGGTGACGATGACGTCGAACCTAGCAGGGTCGGTCACGAGGAAGATCGTGGCGGCGTCCACGTGGAGGTAGTCGACGGCCACGTCCTCGAAGGCGGCCCCCACCTCGTCGACGATCCGCTTCCAGAGCGAGCCGGAGAAGACGAGGACGTTCGTCTTGTGGACGAGCGTCAGCCGGGAGCGGCGCGTGCGGGCGAGCTCGAACGCGTGTCGGACGACGCGCTCGACCCCGTAGGCGGTGTTGACCGACACCTCGTTGGCGACCTCGTGCGGGGTGCCCTGCCGGATCGAGCCGCCGGTGCCGACGTAGGGGCCCTCCGTGCCCTCGCGGACGACCACGAAGTCGACCTCGCCGGGAGCCGCGAGCGGCGAGGCGACGCCCGCGTAGAGACGGGTGGGCCGCAGGTTGACGTAGTGGTCGAGCTCGAAGCGCAGCCGCAGGAGCAGCCCGCGCTCGATGTTCGCGTCCCGGAGGCGCGGGTCGCCCGGTGCTCCGCCGACGGCGCCCAGGAGGATCGCGTCGTGCCCCGCGATCGCCGCGAGGTCCTCGTCGGTGAGGACGTCGCCGGTCTCGAGGTAGCGGGCGGCGCCGAGCGAGAAGGTGGTCGTCTCGAGCACCAGGTCGGAGTCGGCGGTGACGGCGTCGAGGACCTTGACGGCCTCGGCGGTCACCTCGGGCCCGATCCCGTCTCCGGGGATGACGGCGAGCTTCACGGTGCGGGGCATGGCGGTCCTCAGGCGTACGGGGTCGGAGTCCCCCCAGCGTACTCGCGGCCCGCCCGCGCCGCGGTCCGGGGCACGCGCCCCCGTCGGGCTGGCGAGGGCCGTCCGGGAGGCGCTGCGCGTCCCGGGCGGCCTCCCTCGGGAGGAGAGGAGGAGCGTCAGCTCCGGCGGAGGCGCCAGGCGCCGACCGCGGCGGCGGCCAGCACGAGGACGACACCGAGCCAGGCCGACCAGCCGACGCCCGAGTCGAACGCCGCGCTCGCCGACGCGACGAGGCTCGCGGCGGAGTCGGCGGGCAGCTCGCCGGCGACCGAGACGGCGCCGCCGAGGGTCTCCCCGGCCCGCTGCGCCTGCGCGGCGTCGAGGCCCTCGGGCAGCACGACTCCCCCGCGGTACACGGCGGTGAGGACCGTGCCGAGCGTCGCGGTGCCGAGGACCGCGCCGAGCTCGTAGGCGGTCTCGGAGACGGCGGAGGCCGCACCGGCCTTGTCGGCGGGCGCGTTGGCCAGGATCAGCTCGTTCGACACCGTCTCGGCCGCACCGATGCCCAGGCCGAGGAACGCGAAGGCGACGGCGACGGCGAGCGCGGACGCTCCTCCGGGCGCCTCGCTGCCGAGGGCCAGCAGGATGTACCCGACGGCCGAGACCAGCAGTCCGGCCGGGACGACGAGGCGCGGAGCGACGCGGCGCGCGATCGGCACCACGCCGAGCCCGGCCAGGATCATCACGGCGAGGCCCGGCACGAGCACGAGGCCCGCCTCCAGGGGCGAGAGCCCGACCACGAGCTGCAGGTGCTGCGAGAGGAAGAAGAGCCCGCCGACCAGCGCGGTGACGCTGAGGAGGTTGACCACGATCGCCGCACTGAACGAGCCGCGGCGGAAGAGTGAGAGATCGAGCATCGGCGAGGCCCGGCGCTGCTGGCGGCGGACGAACAGAACTCCCGAGACGACGCCCACGACGAGCGCCGCGATGCCGACCGCGTCGATCCCGTGCTCGGCGAAGGACTTCACCGCGTAGACGACCGGCGCCATGGTCGCCAGCGACAGCAGGATGCTGACCACGTCGACCGGGCCGGGCTGCGGGTCGCGCGACTCCGGCACCAGGATCGGCACCAGGACGACCAGCGGGAGCAGCACGGGCACCGCGAGCAGGAACACCGACCCCCAGGGGAAGTGCTCGAGCAGCACGCCGCCGACCAGCGGGCCGATGCCCGAGCCCACGGCGAAGCCGGTCGCCCAGATCGCGATCGCGAGGCGGCGCTGGTCGCGGTCCCGGAAGACGCTGCGCAGGAGCGAGAGCGTCGAGGGCATCAGCATCGCGCCGAAGAAGCCCAGTGCCGCGCGGGCGCCGATGAGCGCCGCGGCGGTGGGAGCGAACGCGGCCACGACCGAGACGGCGGCGAAGCCGACCGCGCCGACCAGCAGGAGGCGCCGCCGCCCGACGCGGTCGCCGAGGCTGCCCATCGCCACCAGCAGGCCCGCGAGCACCAGCGGGTAGGCGTCGACGATCCACAGGAGCTCGGTGCCGGAGGGGCCCAGATCCTCGGCGATCGAGGGGAGCGCGAAGTTCAGCACCGTGTTGTCGACCGAGACCAGCAGCACCGGGAGCATCAGCACCGCGAGCGCCACCCAGGCGCGTCGCCCGACCCGGTCGGCGGCGCCGGCGGTGTCGTGGGTGGAGACGGGAGCGGTGCGCGCGGACACGGGGACGACCTTTCAGAGGAGAACGGAGAGAGTATACCGTCCAGCCGGTACAGTCGCCACTGATCCGCCGTAGGATGGTCGCCGTGCCTCCTGCCCCCGCCCGCGACCGCGTCCTCGACGCGTTCGAGCAGCTCCTCATCGAGCAGGGCGAGCGCGCCGCGACCCTCGACGCCGTCGCCCGCGAGGCCGGAGTCTCCAAGGGCGGGCTGCTCTACCACTTCCCCTCGAAGGACGCCCTCGTCGACGGGCTCCTGCAGCGCCTCGACGCGCGGCGGGAGGCGGACGTCGCGCAGAGCCTCGCCGCTCCCGAGGGCGTGGTCGCCTACCTGCTGCGCACCTCCTTCGCCGCCGACTCGGCCTTCGACCGCACGATCCTCGCCGTGTCGCGCATCGCGCAGGGGCACGACGAGCGCGCCAGCGGGGGCCTCGCGCGGATCCACGACAGCTGGAACGAGGTGGTCGCCGACGCCGTGGGCGACCCGCTCGTCGCCCGGGCGATCGTCCTGATGAGCGACGGGCTCTACTACAACTCCGCCCTGCTCCCCACGGGCTCGCCGTCGCGCGGCGAGGCCGAGGACGTCCTCGCGGTCGTCCAGCGACTCCTCGGGAGCTGAGCGGCGCCGCCCCCGGCGGACCCGCTACAGCTCGACGACCCCGTCGATCAGGGTCACCGTCGCGCCGCCGATCCAGATCGCGCCGTCCGTGCTCTCGACGCGCACGCGCCCGGCTCGGCCCAGCGCCGCCCCCTGGGCGGCCGTGTAGCGCTCGGGCAGCACGCCGCTGCCGATCAGCCACTGGGCGATCCCCGCGTTGAGGCTCCCCGTCACCGGGTCCTCGGACACACCGGCGTCGGGGATGAACGCCCGCACCTCGACCGCGCACTCGCCTCCCGCCGGATGCTCGCCCACGACGCCGACGGGCAGCCCGGCGAGGAGAGCCTGGTCCGGCCGCAGCGCGAGGACCTGCTCCGCCGACGCGAGCCGCACGGCCAGCCAGCCGGGACCGTTGTCGACCCACTCGTGGTCGAGGATCTCCGCGCGCGGGATCCGCAGAGCCGCGGCCACCCGCTCGAGCGTCGCCTCGTCGACCGGTCCGGTCCGCCGGCGGGGCGGGGCGGGGCGGCGAAGGCGATGCCCTCCTCCGTCACCCGCAGTCGGACGAGACCCGCGGCGCACTCCTGCACGAGCTCCCCCGCCGCGCGGGCCGTCCCTCCGGCCGCGAGCCAGGCGTGCGCGCTCCCGAGGGTCGGGTGCCCGGCGAAGGGCAGCTCCCCGCCCGGCGTGAAGATCCGCAGCCGGTAGTCGGCCGCGGGGTCGCTCGGGCGGAGGAGGAAGGTCGTCTCGGACAGGTTCGTCCAGCGCGCGAACTCCGCCATCGCGGCGTCGCCCACGCCGTCGCCGTCGACGACGACCGCCACCGGGTTGCCCCGGAACGGCGCGGCGCCGAAGACGTCGACCTGAGCGAACCGCCGCGTGCTCACTGCTCGGTGATGTCGATCTCCTGCATGAGGTCGGCGTCGATCGCGACGCGGACCTTCTCGAGCAGGCCGTCGGGGGCGGGGGAGTCGATGGTGATCACCGAGAGCGCCTTGCCGCCCGCCTCGGTGCGCGCGATCTGCATGCCCGCGATGTTGACCGCGGCGTCGCCGAACTCGCGGCCGTAGACCGCGACGATCCCGGGGCGGTCGACGTAGCTCATGACGACGAGGTGCTTCGCGAGGGGGACCTCGACGTCGTAGCCGTTGATCGCGACGATCTTCTCGACCTGCTTGGTGCCGGTCAGCGTGCCCGAGACCGAGATCTGCGAGCCGTCCGAGAGCGCGCCGCGCAGCGTGATCACGTTGCGGTACTCGTCCGAGACCGGCTCGGTGATCAGGCGCACCTCGATACCGCGCTGCTCCGCGAGCACCGGCGCGTTGACGTAGGACACCGTCTCCGAGACCACGTTGGTGAACACGCCCTTGAGAGCCGCCAGCTTGAGGACCTTCACGTCGTAGCCGGCCAGCTCGCCGCGCACCTCGACGTCGATGGAGGTGACCGGCGAGTCCGCGAGGCCCGAGAAGACCTGGCCGAGCTTCTCGACCAGCGGGATGCCGGGGCGCACGTACTCGTCGATCACGCCGCCGGCGACGTTCACGGCGTCCGGCACGAGCTCGCCCGAGAGCGCGAGGCGCACCGAGCGGGCGACCGAGACGCCGGCCTTCTCCTGCGCCTCGTCGGTCGAGGCCCCGAGGTGCGGAGTGACGACCACGTTCTCGAGGGCGAGCAGCGGTGATCCGGTCGGCGGCTCCTTGACGAACACGTCGAGTCCGGCGCCGGCGATGGTCTTCGCGACGAGCGCGCGGTGCAGCGCGTCCTCGTCGATGAGGCCGCCGCGGGCCACGTTCACGATGAACGCCGACGGCTTCATCAGCGCCAGCTGATCGTCCGAGATCATGCCCGTCGTCTCGGGGGTCCTCGGCATGTGGATCGTGATGAAGTCGCTCTCGGCCAGCAGCTCCTCCAGGGAGAGGAGCGTGACGCCGAGCTGCTGGGCGCGGGCGCCGGTCACGTAGGGGTCGTAGGCGACGACGTTCACGCCGAAGGCCTGCAGGCGCGCGGTGATCAGCGCGCCGATGCGGCCGAGGCCAATGATGCCGACGGTCTTCTCGTAGAGCTCGACGCCCGTGTACTTCGAGCGCTTCCAGAGGCCCTGCGCGAGCGCGCTGTGGGCGGCGGGGATGTGGCGGGCGAGGCTCAGGATGTGGCCGACGGTGAGCTCGGCGGCCGAGATGATGTTCGAGGTCGGCGCGTTCACGACCATGACGCCCGCGGCGGTCGCGGCGGTGATGTCGACGTTGTCCAGGCCCACACCGGCGCGGGCGATCACCTGGAGCGAGGGGGCCGCGGCGATCGCCTCCGCGTCGACCTGCGTCGCGGAGCGCACCAGGATCGCGTGCGCCGTGGCGAGGGCCTCGAGCAGCGCCGGGCGGTCGGTGCCGTCCACGGAGCGGATCTCGAAGTCGGGACCGAGCGCGTCCACGGTGGCGGGCGAGAGTTCTTCGGCGATCAGGACGACCGGCTTTGTCACGAGAGGCGCTTCCTTCGGAGAGGGGACGGAGCGGGCACCGAGGCGGGGGCGTCGGCAGCCCCCCGTCACTGTAGCGGAGGGGTGCGCGCGCCCCGCGCCGTGTGACGCCGCCGGTCAGCTCAGCGAGACCAGGCTCTCGACGCCGAGGACGAGCTGCACGTCGAGCGAGAGCGCCGCCGAGAGGCAGAGGGCCGCCGCGAGCAGTCCGACGCGCGCCGGGAGTCCCCGGCGGCGCCCGAGCAGGACGGCGGCGACGAAGCAGGCGACCGGCAGCACCAGGCCGAGCAGGAGCACCGCCCAGCCCGTCGGATCCAGGTCGGTGCCGAGGGAGGCCGCGTAGCTGCGCAGGCCGATCAGGTTGCCGACCGCCTCCCAGACGTCCCAGGCGAAGAAGAGCGCGAACACCACGGCGACGAGGACGGAGGCGGCCAGGCGCCGGCCGGGCCGGTCGCGCCGGCCGGTCCCGCCGAGGGTGGCCCGGGTCGAGTCGGTCATCAGGCCCCCTTCAGGAACGGCAGCGGAGCGAGGAGGACGAGTCCGGCGACCAGCCAGAGCACGCGGATGCGCACCCGGGCGTCGCGGGTGGCGAGGAGCGCCACGGCGAACCACACCGGCGGCGCCAGGACCGCCAGCCAGAGCCCGAGCGAGTAGAGGGCGCCGCCGAGCGCATCGCCCGCGAAGCCGGCCGCGGCGACCGGCGACTGCCGCGTCGCCGTGATCGCCCAGGCGATGGCGTACAGGAGGTAGAGGCCGGCCGCGATGCCCGCGGCGATCAGCAGAGCGGACGAGGACGCGGCCTCGTCGTCGGGGTCCTCGTCCTCGGAGTCGTCGTCGTCCGAGCCGTCGTCCGCCGGGCCCGCCCCCGCGACCGCGCGGGGCGTCCGGCGCACGCGCGCCGTCCCCGCGGCGAGCGTCGGGTCCGCGCCCTCGCCCGCCCACTCCAGGGCCTCGTCGTCGGCGTCGTCCTCCGGGCCGGCGTCCGGCCCGCGGTCCACCGGCGGGGTCGCCGCGTCGTCGTCCTCCGGGGAGCGGCCCGGTCCACCATCGATCACCGCAACACCCTAGCCGCGCGCACCTCGCAGGAGGCTCGGAGCCCGCCGCCGCCTCCCCGACACCCGGCGGACACCCCGCGTCCTCCCCCGGGGGCGAGGCTGAGCGGATGGACGACCGCCGCCGCCGCTTCGTCGCCCTCGGCGACTCCTTCACGGAGGGGGTCGGCGACCCGCACCCGCGCCTGCCGAACGGGGTGCGCGGCTGGGCCGACCGCGTCGCCGAGCGCCTGGCGAAGGCCGAGCCGGGCTGGGAGTACGCGAACCTCGCCGTCCGCTCGAAGCGCCTCGCCCAGATCACCGAGGACCAGCTCGCGCCCGCCCTCGCGCTCCGCCCCACCCTGATCACGCTGTACGCCGGCGGCAACGACATCCTCGACCTCGGCACCGACACCGTCGATCTGATCACCCGCTACGAGGCGCTCGTCGACGCGCTCGCGACCACCGGCGCCTCCCTCGTGCTCTTCACCGGCGTCGACATCCCGGGACTGCCCGCCCCGCGGATGTTCCTGCGCCGCAACCACCTCTACAACAGCGCCGTCCGCCGGATCGCCCGCGAGCGGGGCGCGATCCTCGTCGACTACTGGGCGATGCGGGAGTTCCACTCCCCCGTGCTCTGGTCGCCCGACCGGATGCACCTCTCCAAGCGCGGCCACCGCGTCCTGGCCGGCCGCGTGCTCGACACGCTCGGCGTGCCGCACACGATCTCGACCGGGCCCTGGGACGCTCCCGAGCCGCTCCGCCTCCGCGCGCGGCTGCGCGAGCAGCGCCGCTGGGCGGCCGACTGGGTCCTCCCCCTCGTCGGCCGCAAGCTGCGCCGGGTCACGCTCGGCGACCACCTCTCGCCCCGGTGGCCGGACCCCGTCCTCGTCCCGCCGAAGGGCGGTCTCCGCCGTCTCGTCCGCGAGCTCGAGCGGTAGTCGCGCCCCGGACGCGGAGGAGCCCCGGCCCGGCGAGGCGATCCCGGTGGACGGGTCCCTCGTCGGGCCGGGGCTCCCCCGGTCGACGCGGTGCGACTAGCGCGCGACGCTGCCGTCGGTGTAGTCCTCGTCGGTCTGCTTCCAGGCGAAGAGCTTGCGCAGCTCGCGGCCGGTCTCCTCGATCGGGTGCTTCTCGCCCTTGGCGCGCAGCTCCTGGAACTCGGGTCCGCCCGCGTCCTGGTCGCCGATGAAGCGCTTCGCGAAGGCGCCGCTCTGGATGTCGCCGAGGACGGCCTTCATGTTCTCCTTCACGCGCGGGTCGATGACGCGCGGGCCGGAGACGTAGTCGCCGTACTCGGCGGTGTCGGAGACGCTCCAGCGCTGCTTGGCGATGCCGCCCTCCCACATGAGGTCGACGATGAGCTTGAGCTCGTGCAGCACCTCGAAGTAGGCGATCTCGGGCTGGTAGCCGGCCTCGACGAGGGTCTCGAAGCCGTACTGGACGAGCTGCGAGGTGCCGCCGCAGAGCACGGCCTGCTCGCCGAACAGGTCGGTCTCGGTCTCCTCGGTGAAGGTGGTCTTGATGACGCCGGCGCGGGTGCCGCCGATGGCCTTCGCGTAGGACTTCGCGGTCTCCCAGGCGGTGCCGGTCGCGTCGTTCTCGACGGCGATGATGTCCGGGATGCCGCGGCCGGCGACGAACTCGCGGCGCACGGTGTGGCCGGGGGCCTTCGGCGCGATGAGGATGACGTCGACGCCCGCGGGCGCCTCGATGTAGCCGAAGCGGATGTTGAAGCCGTGCGCGAAGGCGAGGGTCTTGCCCTCGGTCAGCGCGGAGGCGATCTGCTCGCTGTAGATCGCGCGCTGGTGCTGGTCCGGCGCGAGGATCATGATCAGGTCGGCCCAGGCCGCGGCGTCGGCGACGCTCTTGACCTCGAAGCCGTCGTCCTCGGCCTTGGCGGTCGACTTCGACCCCTCCTTCAGCGCGATGACGACCTGGACGCCGGAGTCGCGGAGGTTCTGCGCGTGCGCGTGGCCCTGCGAGCCGTAGCCGACGATCGCGACCTTCTTGGACTGGATGATGGAGAGGTCGGCGTCGGCGTCGTAGATGAGCTCGGTCACGTGGTGAGTCCTTTTCTGTAGTGGAGAGTTCGCGGTCAGTTCTTGAAGACGCGCTCGGTGATCGACTTGGAGCCGCGCCCGATGGCGAGCAGGCCCGACTGCGCGATCTCCTTGATGCCGTAGGGCTCGATCACCCGCAGGAACGCGTTGGTCTTGCCGGTGTCGCCGGTGACCTCGATCACCAGGGCGTCCGTTGCGACGTCGACCACGCGGGCGCGGAAGAGCGTGACGGCCTCGAGCACCTGCGAGCGCGTGACGTTGTCGACGCGGACCTTGACGAGCAGGTGCTCGCGCTGGACCGACTGGTCGGTGTCGAGCTCGACGATCTTGATCACGTTGACGAGCTTGTTGAGCTGCTTCGTGACCTGCTCGAGCGGCAGGTCCTCGACGTCCACGGCGACCGTGATGCGCGAGAGCCCGGCCAGCTCGGTCGGACCGACCGCCAGCGACTCGATGTTGAAGCCGCGGCGGGCGAACAGCCCGGCGACACGGGTGAGCAGTCCCGGCTTGTCCTCGACGAGCAGGGAGAGAACGTGGTGCGTCATGCGGGTCTACTCCTCGTCTTCCCAGGTCGGGCTGTGGTCTCGGGCGTACTGGACGTAGCTGTTGGAGACGCCCTGCGGGACCATCGGCCAGACCATGGAGTCGCGGCTGACGACGAAGTCGATCACCACGGGCCGGTCGTTGGTGGCGATGGCGAGGCGGATGGCGTCGTCGATCTCCTCCGGCTTCGTGACGCGGATGCCGAGCGCGCCGTAGGCGTCGGCGAGCTTCACGAAGTCGGGCACCCGGACGGTGTCGTGCCCCGTGTTGAGGTCGGTGTTGGAGTAGCGGCCCTCGTAGAACAGTGTCTGCCACTGGCGCACCATGCCGAGCGAGGAGTTGTTGATCACCGCGACCTTGATCGGGATGTCGTTGATCGTGCAGGTGGCGAGCTCCTGATTGGTCATCTGGAAGCAGCCGTCGCCGTCGATCGCCCACACGGTGCGCTCGGGCTCGCCGACCTTGGCGCCCATCGCCGCGGGCACGGAGTAGCCCATGGTGCCGGCGCCGCCGGAGTTCAGCCACGAGTTGGGGCGCTCGTACTTGATGAACTGCGCCGCCCACATCTGGTGCTGGCCGACGCCGGAGGCGAAGACGCCCTCGGGGCCGGTGATCTCGCCGATGCGCTTGATGACGTACTGCGGCGAGAGCAGGCCGTCGTTCGGCTCGGTGTAGCCGAGCGGGAACTCCGTCTGCAGGCCCTTGAGGTAGCTCCACCACTCGGAGGTGTCGGCGCGGCCGTCGGCGGAGGCCTTGGCGAACGCGTCGGTGAGGTCCGGGAGGACGTCCTTCAGGTCGCCCACGATCGGCACGTCGGCGGTGCGGATCTTGGAGATCTCGGCCGGGTCGATGTCGACGTGCACGACCTTGGCGTGAGGCGCGAAGAGCGCCGCCTTGCCGGTCACGCGGTCGTCGAAGCGCGAGCCCAGCGCGAGGATCAGGTCCGCCTCCTGCAGCGCGAGCACCGCCGGGACGGTGCCGTGCATCCCGGGCATGCCCAGGTGCTGCTCGTGCGAGTCCGGGAACGCTCCGCGAGCCATCAGCGTGGTCACCACGGGGGCGCCGCAGGCCTCGGCGAACGCCTTCAGCTCGGCGGCCGCGCGGGCGCGGATGATGCCGCCGCCCACGTAGAGCACCGGCTTCCGCGACTCGACCAGCAGCTGGGCCGCGGCCTGGATCTGCTTGCCGTGGGCCTTCGTGACCGGACGGTAGCCGGGCAGGTCGATCTTCGGCGGCCAGAGGAACGGCGCCTGGTCCTGCTGCGCGTCCTTCGTGATGTCGACCAGCACGGGGCCGGGGCGGCCGGTGGTGGCGATCAGCGCGGCGGAGGCGAGGGCCGAGGGGATGTCCTCGGGACGCGTCACGAGGATGGAGTGCTTCGTGATCGGCATCGTGATGCCGACGATGTCCGCCTCCTGGAACGCGTCGGTCCCCATGAGCGTCGAGAACACCTGGCCGGTGATCGCGAGCATCGGGACCGAGTCCATGTAGGCGTCCGCGATCGCGGTGACCAGGTTGGTCGCTCCGGGGCCCGAGGTCGCGATGCAGACGCCGAGCCTGCCGGTCGCCGAGGCGTAGCCCTCGGCGGCGTGGCCGGCGCCCTGCTCGTGGCGGACCAGGATGTGCCGGATCTTCGAGGAGTCCATCAGCGGGTCGTAGACCGGGAGGATCGCGCCGCCGGGCAGGCCGAAGACGTCCTCGATCCCGAGCATCTCGAGCGAGCGGACGACCGCCTGCGCTCCGGTGAGGATCTCGGCCGCGGGGGCGGCCCCGGGAGCGTGGGCGGGTCGGGGTGGCTGGGGCGTCGGTGCGGGCTGCACGGCGGACGGATCCGGAGTCATGCGGGTGTCGATTCCTTCAGGAGGTGGTGCGGCGGCGGGCAGAGCCGGAGGCGAGTGCCCGGGAACGCGAGTGCGCGGCCGGCCGGAGCGGGCCGGGTCACCCGGTGACGGCACCCTCGGCTGCCGAGCGGACGAGCTTGGCGTACTTGGCGAGGACACCGCGGGTGTAGCGCGGAGGGAGAGGGGCCCAGCCTTCTCGGCGGGCGGCGAGCTCGGACTCGTCGACGAGTAGGTCGATCGAGCGAGCGGCGATGTCGACCCGAATCGGGTCTCCGTCGCGAACGAATGCGATGGGACCTGCGTCCACCGATTCGGGAGCTATGTGGCCGATGCACAGGCCGGTTGTGCCGCCTGAGAATCGTCCGTCCGTCAACAGTAGTACATCTTTTCCGAGCCCGGCCCCCTTGATGGCGGCGGTGATGGCGAGCATCTCGCGCATGCCGGGACCGCCCTTGGGACCCTCGTAGCGGATGACCACCACGTCGCCCTTCTCGATCCGGCCCTCGGTCAGAGCGTCCATCGCGGCGCGCTCGCGCTCGAACACGCGGGCCGGACCCTCGAAGACGGAGGCGTCGAAGCCGGCGGTCTTGACGACCGCGCCCTCGGGGGCGAGCGAGCCCTTGAGGATGGTGAGCCCTCCGGTCGCGTGGATCGGGTTGTCGAGGGTGCGGATGACCTCGCCGTCCAGCGGTGCGATGTCCATCGCGGCGAGGTTCTCGGCGACCGTCCTCCCGGTGACCGTCAGGCAGTCGCCGTGGAGCAGCCCGGCGTCCAGGAGCGCCTTCATCACGGCCGGGACGCCGCCGTGGCGGTCGACGTCGTTCATGACGTACTTACCGAAGGGCTTGAGGTCGCCGATGTGCGGGATCGTGTCGCCGATGCGGTTGAAGTCGTCGATCGTGAGGTCGACCTCGGCCTCGTTGGCGATCGCGAGCAGGTGCAGGATGACGTTGGTCGACCCGCCGAAGGCCATCGCCACCGCGATCGCGTTCTCGAACGCCTTCTTGGTGAGGATGTCGCGGGCCGTGGTGCCGTTGCGCAGCAGCTCGACGACGGCCTCGCCGGACTTGCGGGCGAAGTAGTCGCGGCGGCGGTCGGCGGCGGCGGGCGAGGCGGAGCCGGGCAGGCTCATGCCGAGCGCCTCGGCCACGCTGGCCATGGTGTTGGCGGTGTACATGCCGCCGCAGGATCCCTCGCCCGGGGCGAAGGCGCACTCGATGCGCTTGGCGTCCTCCTCGGACATGATCCCGGCCTTGACGCCGCCGACGGCCTCGAAGGAGTCGATGATCGTGATGTCCTTCTCGGTGCCGTCCGAGAGCTTGACCCAGCCCGGGGCGATCGAGCCGGCGTAGACGAACACGGCGGCGAGGTCGAGGCGGGCCGCGGCCATCAGCATGCCGGGCAGCGACTTGTCGCAGCCGGCCAGCATGACGGTGCCGTCCAGGCGCTCGGCCATCATCACGGTCTCGACGGAGTCGGCGATGACCTCGCGGGAGACGAGCGAGAAGTGCATGCCCTCGTGGCCCATCGAGATGCCGTCCGAGACGGAGATGGTGCCGAACTGGAGCGGGTAGCCGCCGCCGGAGTGCACGCCCTCCTTCGCGGAGCGCGCGAGGCGCTCGAGCGAGAGGTTGCAGGGGGTGATCTCGTTCCACGAGGACGCGATGCCGATCTGGGGCTTCTCCCAGTCGTCATCGCCCATCCCGACCGCCCGCAGCATCCCGCGCGACGTCGTGGCCTCGATGCCGTCCGTGACGGTGCGCGAGCGGGGCTTCCAATCGATTTCCGGCATGCGATGAGGCTACCGCCTCGCGCGCGGTGCCCCTGCTCGCCGGGCGGACCCGGACCGGCCCGCGCACCCGTTCCTGCCCCGGCCTCCGGCAGCGGCACCGGATGCGGACGTCCTCGCGGATCTCCGACTCGTCGCGAACGGCCGCTCCCCGCGTCGGCGGACGGCCGTCCTCGGCGAGTCGGCGATCCGGGACCCGCTGGCGCTGACCGCCGGAAGGGGGCTGCTACTCCGCGCGCAGGTCGGCGAGCAGCCGGAGTGCGTGCGCGACCTGCTCGGGACCGCGGACCCGGTAGGAGGCCGCGGTAGTGCCCTCGCCGCTCTTGATGCCGACGTCGCCGGAGCCGAGGACCGCGAAGGCGTCCTCGTCCGTCACGTCGTCGCCCGCGTAGAGCACGGCGGTCGCGCCGGTGTAGCGGCGGAGGTGCTGCACGGCCTCGCCCTTGGTGGTCGAGCGGACCGAGAACTCCAGGACGTTCTTGCCCTCGCGGACGGTGACCCCCTGCACCTCGGCGCGCGCCTCGGAGAGGGCGACGACGTGGGCGACGCGGCTGTGGCGCTCGGTCGCGAGGCGGGTGTGCAGGGCGAAGCCGGCCGGCTTGTCCTCGATCCAGACGTTGTCGATCCCGCGGGCGATGCCCTTCAGGACGTCCTCGAGCACTCCCACCTTCTCGAGCTCGTCGTCGTCGAGCCGGACCGCGTCCTCCTCGGGGTCGAGGCGGATCTCGATGCCGTGGGAGCCGACCAGCAGCGCCTCGTCCGGCAGCTGCGAGACCTCCTCCAGGCTCCCGAGCGCCCGGCCGGAGACCAGCGCGACCCGGGTGCCGGGGAGGGCGAGGAGCCGCAGCACGGCCTCGCGCGCCTCGGGGAGCGCCCGCGCGCGGGCGGGGTCGTCGACCTCGGGCGCGAGTGTGCCGTCGAAGTCGAGGGCCACCAGGAGCCGGTCGGCCGCGGCGAGCTCCCGCAGCGCCGCCGCGAGCCGCTCGGGCACTCCTTCGCTCATCGCGCGCCGCCGTCGAGCTCGCGGTCGTCGGCGGCCTCCCGCTCGAGCTCGGCCGCCTGTCCGTGGGCCGCGTCGTCGCGGTGCTCGGCCTCCTGGCCGTGCGGCGCCTCCTGCCCGCGGGCGGCGGGCCGCACGTCGAGCTGCTGGCCGGCCGCGTGCTCCGCGAGAGCGGAGAGGAACGACTCGGACCAGCGCGCCACGTCGTTCTCGAGCACGCGGCGACGGAGCGCGCGCATGCGCCGGGTGCGCTCGACGCGCGGCATCCGCGCCGAGGCCTCCATCGCGTCCTTCAGCCCCGAGATGTCGTGCGGGTTCACCTGCACGGCCTGCTTGAGCTCGTCGGCCGCTCCGGCGAACTCGCTCAGCACGAGCACGCCGTCGTTGTCGAAGCGGGACGCGACGTACTCCTTCGCGACGAGGTTCATCCCGTCGCGCAGCGCCGTCACGAGCATGACGTCGGCGGCGAGGTAGAGCGCCACCATCTCCTCGCGCGGGTAGCCGTGGTGGAGGTAGCTGATCGCCGGGTGCCCGAGCGTGCTGTAGTCGCCGTTGATCCGGCCGACCTGCAGCTCGATGTCGTCGCGCAGCTGACGGTAGGTGTCCACGCGCTCGCGGCTCGGGCTCGCGACCTGCACCAGCACCGCGTCCTCGGAGGTGAGGCGGCCGTCCGCCAGGAGCTCGCCGAAGGCCTTCAGGCGGTGGCCGATCCCCTTGGTGTAGTCGAGCCGGTCGACACCGAGCATGATCGTCGCGGGGTTGCCCAGCTCGGCGCGGATCTCGGCGGCGCGGGCCTGGATCTCGGGGGTGCGCGCCATCGCCTCGAACGACGCGGAGTCGATCGAGATCGGGAAGTGCCGGGCGACGACCGGGCGCACGCTCGCCCCGCGCCGCGAGCGGTTGACGCGGCGGGTGCCGCCGACGGCCTCCTCCTCGACCGGGACCTCGACGACCGTGCTGCGGGTGTCGTAGCCGAGCAGGCGCCGGACCGCGCGGAGGAAGCTGCCCGCGTCTCCCTGGCGCTGGAAGCCGATCACGTCGGCGCCGAGCAGGCCCTCGACGATCTGCCGGCGCCACGGGAGCTGCGCGAAGATCCCGTAGGGCGGGAACGGGATGTGGTTGAAGAAGCCGATCGTGACGTCGGGCCGGAGCTCCCGCAGCATCTTGGGCACGAGCTGGAGCTGGTAGTCCTGCACCCAGACCACGCCGTCCTCCTCCGTCACGGCCGCGGCCGCCTCGGCGAAGCGCTGGTTGACCCGCACGTAGGCGTCCCACCAGTCGCGGTGGTAGGTCGGGGGCGCGATCACGTCGTGGTACAGCGGCCAGAGCGTGTCGTTCGAGAAACCCTCGTAGTAGTCCTCGAGCTCCTGCGCGCTGAGGGCGACGGGGACGATCTGCACGCCGTTGTCGACGAACGGGGCGACCTCCTCGTCGGCCACGCCGGGCCAGCCGACCCAGGCGCCCTCGTTCGCGCGCATCACCGGCTCGAGCGCGGTGACCAGCCCGCCGGGTGAGGTCTTCCAGGAGGCGGTGCCGTCCTCGGCCACGACGCGGTCCACGGGGAGGCGGTTCGAGACGACCACGAACGCGTTGCGCTCGGTCCCTCCCGAGGTCCCGGCGTCGGTCCTGTCAGCGGCGGAGGAGGCGGAGGCGGAGTGCGGAGGAATGGTGGTCCCTTTTCGTCGGTCGAGCCGTCGTCGTGCCCGTCGAGGCTATCAGCCGGCCCCGCACGGGGGACGGGGGGTCAGCCCTGCACGAGGGCGAGGGCGAGCGTCGCTCCGCCCACCGTCGGGACGACCGCGACGAGTCCGAGGAGCGCGTACTGGCGCCACGAGACGTGCACGCCCAGCGCGGTCAGCCTCTGGTGCCAGAGCAGGGTGGCGAGCGAGGCCCACGGGGTGATCAGCGGTCCGGCGTTCACGCCGATCAGCAGGGCGACCAGGCGGAGCGGATCCGCCGCGACGGGCTCGAGGGCGAGGTAGGCGGGCAGGTTGTCGACCAGGTTGGAGGCGACCGCGCCGGAGCCGGCGAGGCGCAGCAGGTCGAGCGTCCCGCTCCCCTCCCCCGCGACCACGGCGAGCGCCGCGCCCAGCCCGAGCTGGTGCGCCGCCTCCATCGCCACGAAGAGGCCCGCCGCGAAGACGACGAGCTGCCACGGCAGGAGGGCGGGCGTGAGCGCCGCGGGACGGCGCACCGCGAAGAGGACGATCAGCGCGACCGCGGCGACCGTCGCCGGGATCCATACCTCGAGGCCCGAGACGAGCGCCGGCAGGAGCAGCGCCACGACGGTCCCCGCGCCGATGAGCAGCACCCGGTCCTCCACCGGCGTCCGCTCTCGCGGGGTGTAGCGCCCGGCCAGCTCGCGCCGGTAGCGGATCGCGAGGATCAGCACGGGCACGACGGCCGCGACGAGCGCGGGCACCGCGGTCAGCGCGGCGAAGGCGAAGGGGCCCTCGACCCCCAGGCGCCGCTGCGCGAGCAGGTTGGTGAGGTTCGAGACGGGGAGGAGGAGGGAGGCGCAGTTCGCCAGCCAGACCGTGGCCATCGCGAACGGCAGGGGCGGGACGCGCACGTGCGCCGCGAGCAGGACCACGACCGGGGTCAGGAGCACGGCGGTCGTATCGAGCGAGAGGAACACCGTGCTGACGACGGCCATCGCCACCACCAGCAGCCAGAGCACCGCGGTCCGCCCGCGGCCCCACTCGGCGGAGCGCTCGGCGACCACGGTGAAGACGCCGGCCTCGGAGGCCAGCTCGGCGACCACGGTCACCGCGACCACGAAGCCGAGGATCGGCGCCGTCCGCTCGACCAGCTCGCCCAGCGCGTCCATCGGGAGGACCCCCGTGACGACGGCCACCGCCCCGACGACGAGCAGCACCGCCCCGATCACAGCCGTGCGCATGTCGTTCCCGTTCTCCTCGGCGTGCCCCGGCTCGAGGATTCGGGTCCCGGCGGCGGTCCACCGTAGCGGGACAACCCCTCGGTGCTGTCAAGCGTTCCTCTGAGAGCTTTCGCACCCGCTAGCGTCGGGGTGAACACGGGAGGCACACGAATGCGCAAGTTCATCCTCAACTCCAGCGTCATCAGCGCGATCGTCGGCGGCTGGTCGATCCTGCAGACCACGCGCAAGGGCCCGCGCGACTGGCGCCTGGCCCTCCAGTGGGTCAGCTGGGCCATCTCGGTCACCGTCGCCCTGGGCTCCGTGTCCTACGACTCGAAGGAGATCGTCAAGGAGGAGCGCGGCAAGAAGCGCGACCGCTAGGCCCTCCTGACGCGCCGCCTCCCCGCGGGGCGGCGTGTCAGCCGGTCTCCCGACCCGGTGGCGGCGACACTGTTCCCAGTCGCTGCCGGCACGGGAAACGGGGTTCGTCATGAGGTTTCGTCTGAGGCGTCGCAAGGCGGCCCCCGAGGTCGTCGAGGCGGCCCCCGTCCTCACGCAGGACGAGCTCTTCGCCGTCGTCCACGAGCGCCTCGCGGCCTTCGTCGGATCCGAGGGCGCCTGGGTCGTCACGCGCCGCAGCCACGACGACCGCGACCCGATCTTCCACGGGATGCTCGCGCGCTCCCTAGCCCACGAGCTCTCCGCCGCCATCCAGGAGGAGCAGCTCCGCGCCGGCGCCGAGCGGACGTCGTCCCCGGTCACCGAGGCGATCCCCGTGATGCGCGCCTCCACTCCCCCGGTGGAGCCGGCCGCCCTCACCTGGGAGCCGAAGCCGATCGCCGTCTGGGCGGAGCCGGCCCCCGCCGACGTCGCCGTCGACACCCCCGTCGCGACCCGCTCCTGACCCGAGCGGTCGGCCGGCGGGCTCGCCCTCCGGCCGACCCGACGAGCGACGTCGCCCTTCCCGCTGATCGAGGAGGCGGCGCAGCCGCCGTCCCGAGATCCCCCGCGGCCGCCCCCTCCCCCGGCCGCCCGTCAGAGCGTCGGCCAGCTCCCGGGGCCCTCGCTGCCCGCCGGGTACTCGTCGAGCGGCACCCGGTCCGCGTGCCACGCGTCGATCGCGGGCTGCACGATGCGCCAGCACTCCTCGGCTGCGTCCCCACGGACCGAGAGCGACGGGTCGTCGTCGAGGATCCCCGAGATGACCTCGCCGTACGCCAGCAGCTCGCCCGCGCCGAAGGTCGCCTCCAGCGAGGCGCGCTCGAGGGTGTACGGGTCGCCAGGCCCGTTGATGTTCAGCTCGAGCGACATCTGGTCGGGCGCGAGGAACAGCCGCAGCACGGACGGCGCCTCGGTGCCCACGAAGCCGCGGGGCAGGTGCGGCACCGGCTTGAAGCGGATGACCACTTCGCGCCGCCGCTCCCCGAGCGCCTTGCCGGAGCGGAGGGTGAACGGCACGCCTGCCCAGCGCCAGGTGTCGATCTCGACGACCAGCTCGGCCAGCGTCTCGGTCCGGCGGTCGGGGTCCACGCCCCTCTCGTCCGCGTAGGCGGGCAGCTGGCGTCCGTCGATCGTCCCCGCCGTGTAGCGGGCGCGGCGCGAGCTCGCGGAGGGGTCGTCGCCGTGCAGGCGGGTGGCGCGCAGGACGATCGACTTCGCGTCCCGGAGGTCGGCCGCGTCGAGCGAGGACGGCGGCTCCATCGCGATCACAGCGAGGACCTGCAGCAGGTGGCTCTGGATCATGTCGGTCAGCGCGCCCGCGCCGTCGTAGTAGCTCGCCCGCCCCTCGAGGGCCAGCTGCTCGTCGTAGACGATCTCGACGCTCTCGATGTGCTCGGCCGACCACAGCGGCTCGAGGATCCGGTTCGCGAAGCGCAGGCCGAGCACGTTCATCACGGTCGCGCGGCCGAGGAAGTGGTCGACGCGGTGGATGCGGTCCTCGGGGACCAGCGCGGCGAGGCGCTGGTTGAGGGCGTGCGCGCTCGCCTCGTCGGTCCCGAACGGCTTCTCCAGCGCCAGCACGGTGCCCTCCGGCAGGTCGTGGGCGGCGAGCGCCTCGCAGGCCTTCGCCGCGATCGCCGGCGGGAGGGCGAAGTAGACCGCCACCGGACCGTCGCAGCTCGCGAGCAGTGCGGCGAGCGCCTCCGGATCGGTGACGTCGACCTGCTGGTAGCGCGTGCCGGAGGTGAGCGCGTCCACGCCCTCGCCCTGCGCCTCGACGGTGGCGAAGGAGGCGGTCAGCACCTCGTGCCAGTGCTCCTGGGTCCAGTCCTCGCGTCCCGCGCCGACGAGGTGGACCCGCCGGTCGGTCTCGCGGGTCAGCAGCTGGCCGACGGCGGGGAGGAGGAGCCGCGAGGACAGGTCCCCCGTCGCTCCGAGGATGAGCAGGGTCGAGACGGTCTGTGCCATGCGGCTCACCCTACGGCGGCGCTGAAGAGCCCCGCTCCGCCTTGACTGGGAGGCCACAGCCGCACCTGAGAGGATCGCCGCATGGTCTCCCCGATCGAGGACTACGCCGTCCTCTCCGACTGCCGCACGGCCGCTCTCGTCTCCCGCGACGGAGGGATCGACTGGCTGTGCCTGCCGCGCTTCGACTCCGCCTCCGTCTTCGGCGCCCTCCTCGGCGGCGACGACCAGGGGCGCTGGTCGCTCCGGCCGGTGGACGGGGAGGCGACGAGCGAGCGCCACTACCTCGGCGACACGCTCGCGCTGGTCACCCGGTGGACAACGCCCACCGGCATCGTCGAGGTGGTCGACGTGATGCCGCTGCGCGACGAGCGCGCCGAGCTGGTGCGCCGGGTGCGCGGAGTGTCGGGGACCGTCCGGATGCGGCAGGAGCTGCGCATCCGCTTCGACTACGCCCGCACCATGCCGTGGGTGCGGCAGGAGGGGACGGACGAGGATCCGCTGCTCGTCGCCGTCGCCGGGCCCGACGCGGTCGTGGTGCGGGGAGTGCGGTTGAAGGCCGTCGACCACGCCCACGCGGCGGAGTTCGACGTCGACGCGGACGCGGTCGTCGACCTCTCGATGGCGTGGTTCCCCTCGCACCAGCGGGCGCCGAAGCGCCTCGACGTCGACCGCGCGCTGGAGCGCACGCTCTCCTGGTGGTCCGAGTGGGCGTCGGCGATCGACTACGACGGCCCGCACCGCGACGCCGTCGTCCGCTCGCTGCTGACCCTCCGCGCCCTCACCGACGACGAGACCGGCGGCATCGTCGCGGCGGCGACCACCTCGCTCCCGGAGCAGTTCGGCGGCGCCCGCAACTGGGACTACCGCTACGTCTGGCTCCGCGACGCCTCGCTCACCCTGCAGGCCCTGCTCGCGCACGGGTTCGAGCAGGAGGCGCAGAAGTGGCGGGCCTGGCTGCTCCGCGCGGTCGCGGGCGCGCCGGAGGACGTGCAGATCATGTACGGCCTCGCCGGCGAGCGCGACCTGCCCGAGCGGGAGATGCCGAGCCTGCCCGGCTACGACGGCGCCTCCCCCGTGCGGATCGGGAACGCCGCCGTCGACCAGTACCAGGCGGACGTGATCGGCGAGGTGATGGTCGCTCTGCACGAGGCCCGCGTGGCCGGAGTGGACGAGACGGAGTTCTCCTGGCCGCTCCAGCGCGCGCTCCTGGGCTTCGTCGAGACCAACTGGCAGCGGCCGGACAACGGCATCTGGGAGATCCGGGGCGAGCCGCGCCACTTCACGCACTCGCGGGTCATGATCTGGGCCGCGCTCGATCGGGGCGTCCGCGCCGTGCGCGAGAACGGCCTGCCCGGTCCGGTCGAGACCTGGGAGCGCCTCCGCGACGAGGTGCGCGCCGAGATCGAGGCCCAGGGCTTCGACGCCGAGCGCGGCCACTTCGTGCAGTCCTACGGCTCGCCCGAGGTCGACGCGTCGCTCCTCGTGCTGCCGATGGTCGGCTTCGTCCCCGCCGACGACCCGCGGATGCTGGGCACCGTCGCCGAGCTGGAGCGCGTGCTCCTGCAGGACGGCCTGCTGCACCGCTATCGGACCGAGTCCTCGGTCGACGGCCTCGCCGGCGGCGAGCACCCGTTCCTCGCCTGCTCCTTCTGGCTCGTCCGGCAGTACGCCGACTCCGGCCGGATCGACGACGCGCGGACCCTGATGGACCGGCTCGTCGGGCTCTGCAACGACGTGGGCCTCCTCTCGGAGGAGTACGACGTCGAGGGCCGCCGGCACGCGGGGAACACTCCCCAGGCCCTCTCCCACCTCGCCCTGGTGCAGGCGGCCGACGCGATCGCGGCAGCCCGATGAGGCGCCGCCGCGTCGTTGTCGCGAGCGTCGGCGGAGTCCTCGGAGTCGCGGTCCTCGGCTTCCTCACCTGGAGCTCGATCGTCAGCGGCCCCGACGAGGACGCCCTCGCCCGTGTGCGCGCCGATCCGGCGATCGCGGTCGAGCGCACGGACGACGCGCTCGTGATGACGCCGACCTCGACCGGCGAGCTGGCCGGCACGGGCCTGGTCTTCATCCCCGGAGCGAAGGTCGACGCCTCCTCCTACGAGGCGACCCTGGCTCCGCTGGTCGACGCCGGGGCGACCGTCGTGATCACGCGGCCGATCCTGCACCTGGCCTTCTTCGACCTCCGCTCCCTCGAGACCTTCACCAGCCAGGCCGAGGGCGTCGACCGCTGGCTCGTCGGCGGCCACTCCCTCGGCGGCGTGAAGGCCTGCCAGTGGGCCGAGGACCCGGCGGTGGCGGGCCTGGTGCTGCTCGGCAGCTACTGCGCGAACGACCTCTCGGGCTCCGAGCTCCCCGTCCTCAGCGTCAGCGGATCGGAGGACGGGCTCAGCACGCCGCAGAAGGTCGCCGACGCGAGCGTCCGGCTGCCCTCCTCCGCCGACCTCGTCGAGATCGACGGCGCCAACCACGCCGACTTCGGCTGGTACGGGCCGCAGGCGGGCGACGGCGAGGCGACCATCAGCCACGAGGAGGCGGACGCCCGCATCGCCGAGGCCCTCCTGGGCTTCAGCCGCGAGGTCGGCTGAGTCGCCCGCTCCCGCTTGACCTCGAGCGCACTCGAAGTCGTAGGTTGACGCCATGTCCACCGCCACCGCCGCCCCGGCCGAGCCGGAGGTGCTGTCGATCTCGCAGGTCGCCGCCGTCACCGGTCTCACCGTGCACACCCTGCGCTACTACGAGCGCGCCGGGCTCATGCTCGACCCGGTCGAGCGCGCCTCGTCGCAGCACCGCCGCTACCGGCCGGCCGACGTCGGCTGGGTCGACTTCCTCACCAAGCTCCGCTCGACCGGGATGCCGATCGCGCGGATCCGCGAGTACGCCCGGCTCCTCCGGATCGGGCCCGCTACGGAGCCGGAGCGCCTCGCGCTGCTCCGGACGCACCGCGAGGAGGTCGAGGCGCAGCTCGCCCGGACACACGCCAGCCTCGCCGCGATCGACATCAAGATCGCGGCGTACCAGGAGAGGACCACCCACTGATGAAGACGATCACCCTCGGATCCGACGTCGCTGCTCTCGAGGTCTCGCGCCTCGGTCTCGGCGCGATGGGCATGTCGGCGTTCTACACCGGCGCCGGCACCGACGACGCGGAGTCGATCCGCACCGTGCACCGCGCCCTCGATCTGGGCGTCACGTTCCTCGACACCGCCGAGATCTACGGCCCGTACACCAACGAGGAGCTGCTCGGCCGAGCGCTGGCAGGCCGCCGCGACGAGGTCGTGCTGGCGAGCAAGTTCGGCATGATCCGCCACCGCGGCGACGGGGGCCGCGGACTCGACGGCTCCCCGGAGAACCTGCGGCTCGCCGTCGAGGGCTCGCTCGCGCGCCTCGGCACCGACCGCATCGACCTCTACTACCAGCACCGCATGGACCCGGGCGTCCCGGTCGAGGAGACCGCCGGGGCCTTCGCGGAGCTGATCCAGGAGGGCAAGCTCTGCGGCTACGGCCTCTCGGAGGCGGCGCCCTCGACGATCCGGCGCGCTCACGCCGTGCACCCGGTCACCGCTGTGCAGTCCGAGTACTCGCTCTGGACCCGCGACCCCGAGGCGGAGGTGCTGCCGGTCCTCCGCGAGCTCGGCATCGGCTTCGTCCCGTACTCGCCGCTGGGCCGCGGCTTCCTCACGGGCAGCATCCGCTCGGTCGCCGAGCTGGGCAGCGACGACTTCCGCCGCGACAACCCCCGCTTCGCCGACGGAGCGCTGGAGGCGAACCTCCGCATCGTGGAGGCCGTCGACCGTGTGGCGGCAGAGGCGGACGCGACCGCCGCGCAGGTGGCGCTCGCCTGGCTGCTCGCCCAGGGCGAGGACATCGCTCCGATCCCGGGCACCAAGCGCGTCTCGCGCATCGAGGAGAACGCCGCCGCGGACGCCCTCGTGCTGACCGCGGAGCAGCTCGACGTCCTCGGCTCGCTCGAGGCCCCCGTCGGCGACCGCTACGCCGACATGAGCTCCGTGAACCGCTGACCGCCCTGCGGGACGCCGCTCGCCGCGCGCACCCCGGGTGCGGCCGTGCGAGCGGCGTCCTCGCAGGAGTCAGTCCCGCGGCGGCAGCTCCCGCTTCGGGGTGTCCCGCTCCGGGGTGTCCCGCAGGTCGATGAGACCTGTGAACATCGCCCCCCGCTCGTTCGAGCGCTCGTCGCCCGAGAACAGGTTGTCCGGGGCGGAGGACCCGTGCCGGCGCGGGGTCGCGGCGGGAACGGGCTCCCGCTCCATCTCGACGCGCTGACGCGGGAGGGCGACG
The DNA here is from genome assembly GCF_002931865.1 of Rathayibacter sp. AY1C7. NCBI lineage: Bacteria > Bacillati > Actinomycetota > Actinomycetes > Micrococcales > Microbacteriaceae > Rathayibacter > Rathayibacter sp. AY1C7. The sequence goes on from NZ_PSWB01000003.1 coordinate 131,243, forward strand.
GGGTCGTTCTCGTGCAGCCACGAGACGAGCCGCTCGCGCACGTAGCAGCGCAGGTCGAAGAGCGTCGGCGCGTCCTTCGCGGTGACGAGCACCCGGATCCGGACGAAGCCGCCCGTCGCGTCGGTCACCTGCAGCACGCTGGTGCGCCGGTCCCAGAGGTCGGTCTCCTCGAGCATGCGGTGCAGCTCCTCGCGCATCTGCTCGGGGCTGACCCGCCAGTCCAGGTCGAGCTCGACGGCGCCGAGCAGCTCGGACCCGGTGCGGGTCCAGTTCTGGAACGGCTGGGTCGTGAAGTAGTTCGTGGGCAGCACCAGGCGGCGGTCGTCCCAGAGGTGGACGACGACGTAGGTCAGCGTGATCTCCTCGATCCGCCCCCACTCGGTCTCGACGATCACCACGTCGTCCAGGCGGATGGCGTCGCTGAAGGCGAGCTGCATCCCGGCGAAGATGTTCGTGAGGCTCGACTGCGCGGCCAGGCCCGCCACGATCGAGAGCACGCCGGCCGAGGCCAGGAGGCTCGCACCGGCCGTGCGGGCCTCGGGGAAGGTCAGCAGCGAGGCGCCGATCGCGATGACCACGACGGCCGCCACGGCGACCCTCCGGATGATCGTCATCTGCGTGCGGAGGCGGCGTGCCCGGCGGTTGTCGGCCGTGTCGGTCCGGTAGCGCTCGGCGCCCAGGTCCTCGAGGAACACGAACAGGGATCCGATCACCCACGCCGCCGCGCCGATCGTGGCGATCTGGAACACCCGCTGCACGAGACCCGGCCAGGGGTCGCCCGACACGGTGGCGGCGAGCGCGGCCCAGACCGCGATGGTCATCAGCAGCACGCGGAACGGGATGCGCAGACGCCGGATCAGCAGGCGCGCCCAGGTCTTGCGCTTGCCGACCGAGCGCAGCACGAGGGCGACGACGGCGGTCGCGACCACGGCGATCACGACCGCGATCACCACGGCGAGCGCGATCGAGCCGATCACGGGGAGGACGTCTTCGGGCACATCGGTCCTTTCTGGAGGGGAAACGGAAGCGAACGGAGATCCTGCCACGCGAACGGGGGTCGGTCCGCATTCTGCGCCGGACACCGTGCGGATGCTCAGGCGCCTATTGGCGTCGGCGGACGGAGACGTCGACCTCGCCTGGAGCACCGTCGCCCGGACCTTCACGCGGACGGGCATCACCCTGAGCCTGACCGCCGCCGCAGACGACCAGGGCCGGTCCTCCGACGCGCTCGACGTCGGGATCGGCTCCACGAGCGCCGGCTTCCGCGGAGTCCTGCCGCTGCTCGACCCGTCGACCGCCGCACCCTCCAGCGAGTGAGCACGGGCCGGCGCTCCCCCCGCGGGCGCTCCGAGGAGGTCGGGAACGGACTCGGACCGGGAACGACGAAGCCCCGCACCTCACGAGGAGGTGCGGGGCTGGTGGTGCACCCCCTCGGACTTGAACCGAGAACCCACTGATTAAGAGTCAGTTGCTCTGCCGATTGAGCTAGAGGTGCGTTCCGGCCGGCTGATCGTGCGTGCCGAACCGAGGGATCACATTACCAGCGTCTCCCCCCGTCTCGTCAAATCGAGTGCGACGGAACGCCCGCGGCAGCGATCGGAGGCTCCGCGGGACCCACCGGTATCGTGGTCGCGTGACCCCGCAGAGCAGTGACCAGAGCTTCGACGACGACCTCCGACTCGCCCTCCGCCTGGCGGACGCGGCCGATGCGATCTCGCGGGAGCGGTTCGGCGCGCTCGACCTCGTCGTGGACACGAAGCTCGACCGCACCCCGGTCACCGACGCCGACCGCGCCGTCGAGGAGGCGATCCGCGCGCTGCTCGCCGCCGAGCGTCCGGACGACGCGATCCTCGGCGAGGAGTTCGGCACCTCGGGCGAGGCCTCGCGGCAGTGGATCCTCGACCCGATCGACGGCACCGCCCACTTCCTCCGCGGCGTCCCGATCTGGGCGACCCTGATCGCGCTCGCGGTCGACGGCGTCCCCGTCGTCGGAGTCGTCTCCGCTCCCGCTCTCGGCACGCGCTGGTGGGCGGCCGAGGGCTCCGGCGCCTGGGCCGTCGAGCTGGAGGCTGGGGCCGAGCCGCGACCGCTGCGCGTCTCGGGGATCGACACGCTCGCCTCGGCGACCTTCAGCTACAACAGCATCCAGCAGTGGAAGGGCGCGGGCCGTCTCCCGCAGCTGCTCGAGCTCGCCGGCGCCGTCTGGCGCGACCGGGCGTACGGGGACGCGTGGCCCTACATGCTCGTCGCCGAGGGTCTCCTCGACGGTGCGGGCGAGTTCGACGTGAAGCCCTACGACCTGGCGGCCCTGGTGCCGATCGTGCAGGAGGCGGGCGGCCGCTTCACCTCCGCCGACGGGGAGGACGGGCCGTGGCACGGCAGCGCCGTCGCCACCAACGGCCTGCTGCACGACGAGGTGCTCGCGATCGTGGCGCCGCGATGAGGAGCCGGACGGCCGCGCTCGCCTCGGCGGCGCTCCTCCTGCTCCTCTCGGGCTGCTCCTCCGTCGTCGGGCCGGACGGCCCGGAGGCCGTGCGTGACGAGGGCGGCACGGTGGCGACCGCCGGCGTCACCGACGTGTTCTCGCTGCGGCGCGGCGACTGCCTGGCCGACCCGGGCGACGACCGCATCGACGACGTGGACGTCGTCCCGTGCGCCGAGGAGCACGCACTGGAGGTCTTCCACACGTTCGCGCAGCCCGGAGACCGCTACACCAGCCGCAACACGCTGCTCGCCCAGGCCGAGGCGGGCTGCGAGCCGGAGTTCGGCGCCGTGATGGGGATCGCCTACGGCGACTCCGCCCTCGAGTACAGCTCGCTCGTCCCCTCCGAGGTCGGCTGGCGCCACGGGGACCGCACGATCGTCTGCGCGGTCCTCGATCCGGCCGACGACTCCACCACCGGCAGCCTCTTCGGCTCCGCTCGCTGACCACGGCTCCGATCGACCCCCGTTCGGCTCATTGACACGTGCTCCGTCGGAGCGCAGGGTGAAGGGACGACCGGCAGGCGCGAGGGGGCGCGGAGACCGGCGGCTCAGGAGTCGACATGCAGGACCGGCACGACCAGGAACCCCCCGAGCGCTCGCGCACGGCCGAGCAGCACCGGGGACCGGCGGACAGCCTGTTCCCGAGGCTCCACCGGCAGAGTTCCCTGCTCGCCGCGGCGGAGGCGGTCGCGCAGGTCGACGGGCCCGGCCCGGGCGACGTCTGGTCGCGGCTCCTGCACGACTACGCCCACGCCTCCGACCGCGTCGTCTCGGTGGACGGCGACGACGAGGCCGCCACGCTCGGCTGGCTGAAGCCGCGCGGTGTGGTCTCGCTGCTGGTCACCGAGCGGTGCGACGACGACGACGCCGCCGAGCACCTGGTGGCCGCGCTCGCCGCGATGAACGCCGTGACCCTCTCCGTGCACGAGGCGCGAGCAGTACGCCTCCGTCCTCTGCTGGAGGTGCTGCACCGGCTCCTGCCCGACGCGTTCGCCGAGCTGCCGGTGGACCGCAGCGCCCACTACCCGGCCGGCACCGCCGTCGCCGTGCTGGCGCCGGGCGTGCTCTACCGGGACTGGGCCCCGCCGCAGGCTCTCGCCGGCCCGGCGCACGACGACGACGACCGGCTGGCGATGCTCACCCTCTACGGGCGGATCAGACAGCTCGACGTGCGCCCGTCGTGAGGGCGGCGGAGCGGAGCTCCCAGTGTGCGACGACGACCGGTGGTGGAGATGGGGGGAATCGAACCCCCGTCCATCGCTGTGATTCTGCGCCTTCTACGGGTGTAGCCGATGAGAGCGTTCTGCTCGGCCCCGACCGTTACCATCGGCGCATCGGTCGACGGGCCCAGCCCGAGTGCAAGTCCCGCGTCGCCCTCAGGCGTAACGACGCAGCAAGTCCTCTCGATGACGCCAGGATCCGGGGCGAGGACGCACCCACGGGCTGACGGACTATCTACTCTGGCTTAGGCAGCGAGAGCGAAGTCGGTGCGCTTCTGTTCGGCACCTGTGTTTTCCAGGGATCGTTGACGAGATGACCCTGGATCCTCGACCCGCTTCTCGCAGTTTCGCAGGCAATGTCGAAACCGATCATCCCCGCGAGCACTCGACGGCCCGGAGGCCGCTGGAGTGGGTCGTTCGTCGCACACTGTGGAGTTACGAGTCCTAGTCTACCTCAGCTCCGCGGGCGGTCACCCGGCGGCGGCGCAGATCGAGCAGACCCAGCACGAGCGCGAGCGCGATCAGCCCGAGGGTGACGAAGTAGCCGTTGCGGAAGGCGTCGTGGTAGCGGTCCAGCCCCTCCGCCATCCCCTGCTCGCTCGCCAGCGTCGCGAAGAAGACGGCGGAGGCGCAGGCGGTGCCGACCGCGGTGCCCACGCGCTGGCCGAGCTGGCCCACGGAGCCCGCCACGCCGCCCTGCGCCGGCGGGATCTCGGCGAGGGTGAGCGTCTGGTTCGGCGACACGACGAAGCCGCCGCCGGCCCCGGCGACGAGCATCGCGGCACCCATGCCGTAGGCCGCGGTCTCGGCCGGGAGGAGCTCGGCGGCGAGCAGCACGAGCGTGAAGCCGATGACCACGAGCACGATGCCGAGCACCACCAGTGCGCGGCCGTAGCGCTGCACGAGCTTGCCGCCGTACCAGGCTGTCACCGCCGAGGTCAGCGCGAACGGGATGCTCACCATGCCGGCGAACACCGGCTCGAGGCCGAGCCCCTGCTGGAGGAAGAGCGTGGTGAGGAGGAAGGTCGCCGGGATCGCGGCGAAGTAGGAGGTCGCGACCAGGATGCCGTTGCGGTAGGAGCTGGTCCGGAAGATGCGGAAGTCGATGACGGGCGTCCGCCCCGACGCGGCGTAGTGCGCCTCCCAGCGCACGAAGACGGCGGCGGCGGCCGCGGCGAGGACCAGCCAGAACCAGCGGTAGGGCGAGTCCGAGGAGGAGCCCGTGGTCAGCAGGAACGGCAGCATGAACGCGAAGATCGCGACCGCCAGCAGGAGCAGGCCGACCGGGTCGAGGGACCGGTCTCCCTCGGGCCGCGAGCGCTTCTTCGGGATGAGCTTCCAGGCGAAGACCAGCGCGGCGACGCCCAGCGGGATGTTCATCCAGAACAGCAGGCGCCAGCCGTCCTGCTCGCCGCCGATCGCGATCAGGAGGCCGCCGAGGGTCGGGCCGAAGGCGGTCGACAGGCCGATGGTCGCGCCGAAGACCCCGAAGGCCCGGGCCCGCTCGGCGCCGGTGAACATCTGCTGCACCAGCCCGAGGACCTGGGGCATCTGGATGCCCGCGGCGACGCCCTGCAGGAAGCGCGCGACGACGAGCAGCTCGATCGACGGCGCGAGCGCGCAGAGCAGGCTCGTCACCGTGAACGCGGTCAGCCCGATGAGGAACAGCAGGCGGCGCGAGCGGATGTCGCCCAGCCGACCGGCCGGCACGAGCGCCAGTCCGAAGGCGAGCGCGTAGCCCGCGACGATCAGCTGCAGCTGGCTCGCGTCCGCTCCGAGCGAGCGCTCGATCGACGGCAGGCCGACGTTGACCTTCGAGAGGTCGAGGATCGTGATGGCCGCGACTCCGACGCTCACCGCGAAAGCGCGCCACCGCGTCTTCTCGTCGGCGGCGCTCAGGGCGGCGGGGGCGCTGTTCTCGGGGGAGGTCACGCGCCCCAGTCTCCCAAAGCACGGGGCGCGAAGAAGAGGCTTGCGCGGCACCCGTCGGACAGTGCCCGCCGGGGCCTACTCGCCGAGGCGGCGGCGGGTCGACATCGCACGGTCCGCCTCGCGGCGGTCCTGGCGCTCTCGGAGGACCTGGCGCTTGTCGTAGTCCTTCTTGCCCTTGGCCACGGCAAGCTCGACCTTGGCCTTGCCGTCGCTGAAGTACAGCGAGAGCGGGATCAGCGTGTACCCGCCCTCCTTCACCTTGTTGTGGATCTTGAGGATCTGCGCCTTGTGCAGCAGCAGCTTGCGCTTGCGGCGCGGCGGGTGGTTCGTCCAGGTGCCCTGCGCCCACTCGTTGATGTGGACGGCGTCGAGCCACGCCTCTCCCCCGTCGACGAAGGCGTAGCCGTCGACCAGCGAGGCGCGGCCGGCCCGGAGGGACTTCACCTCGGTGCCGGTGAGCACGAGGCCCGCCTCGTAGGTGTCCTCGATGAGGTAGTCGTGGCGCGCCTTGCGGTTGGTCGCGACGACCTTCTGTCCCTGTTCTCTGGGCACGGCTGCTCCTCGGGTCGCGAGCGGATGAAGGGGGCGGGCATCGTCGGGGCGATGCACCGGTGGGCCGCCCCGAACGGGACAGCCCACCAGTATACGTCCGGTCCGGGATCAGACCCGCAGGTACCGCGCGATCGCGACGTTCGCCGAGACGGCGGCCAGGACGATGCCGACCACGATCAGGATCGGCACGACGATCAGAGCGTCGTCGAGTCCCACGAAGGAGGTCAGCGGGATCCGGTACGCCAGGAACCCCTGCACGAAGACCTGCACGATGGCGACCACCGCGACTCCCGCGAGGATCGAGCCGACCAGCGCGGCGAAGACCCCCTCGAGGATGAACGGGGTCTGGATGAACCTGTTCGAGGCCCCCACGAGCCGCATGATGCCCAGCTCCCGTCTCCGCGAGAACGCCGAGAGGCGGATCGTGGTGGCGATGAGCAGCACGGCCGCGACGAGCATCAGGACGGCGATGCCGATCGCCGTGTAGCTCGCCGCGTTGAGGATCGAGAAGATCTGGTCGAGGTACTGCCGCTGGTCGGTGACGCTCTCGACTCCCGAGACGCTCGACAGGCTCTCCACGATGACGTCCGACTGGGTCGGGTCCTTCAGGTTGATCCAGAAGGTCTGGTTGAGCAGGTCGGGAGTGACGTACTCGGCGACCGGGTTGCCCGCGAACTGCTCCTGGAAGTTCGCGTAGGCCTGGTCGTGGTCCTCGAAGTAGGAGCGGTCGATGTACGGCGCGAGCGTGGCGCCCTCGAGCTGGCCCTGCACCGCGTCGATCTGCTCGGCGGTGGCGTCGGAGCCGCTGCAGTTCGAGCCGCCGGAGGTGGCGGTGCACATGTACACCGCGACCTGCGCCTTGTCGTACCAGAAGTTCTTCATCTGGCCGATCTGCATCTGGAGCAGGATCGCCGTGCCGACGAAGGTGAGGGAGATGAAGGTCACCAGGATCACCGAGACGACCATGGAGACGTTGCGCCGGAGGCCGCTGGCGACCTCCGACCAGATCAGTGCGAATCTCACTTGACGGGTCCTACGTTCTGCTGGTCGTCGCCGGTCTCGTCGCCCTCGCCCGCGTGGGCGCGGAGGCCGAGGCGCGCGGCGAGCGACTCCTCGGGCAGGGCGCCGGTGTCGGCGGGGAGGAAGATCGGACCGGTCTGGCTCTGCAGCTCGACGACGCGCGGGGCGGCGGCGGGCTCGGCGGCCGGCTCCGGCTCGCGCTCCGGCTCGACGGCGGCGGAGCGGCGGCCCTCGGGGACGCGGGGCTGGGCGGCGGTCTGCGAGAGGCGGGCCGGCTCGGGCGGCGGGGCCGGGGCCTCCTGGCGCAGGTCGATCTCGGGGACCTCGGCGGGCGCGAGCTCGCTGTCGATGATCGCCGGGGGCGCGGGCTGCTCGGCGACCGCGTGGTCGTCGGCCGCCACGACCACGACGCCGTCGTGGACGACGGTGATGCTCTCGGTCTGGCCGTAGCCGCCCTGGCTCTCGTCGCGGACGATGCTGCCGGCCGAGAGCTCGATGACGCGGCGCTTCATCTGGTCGACGATGCCGGCCTCGTGGGTCGCCATGATCACGGTCGTGCCGCCCGCGTTGATCCGCTCGAGCAGCGCCATGATGCCGGCGCTCGTGGTCGGGTCGAGGTTGCCCGTGGGCTCGTCGGCCAGCAGGACGGCCGGCTTGTTGACGACGGCGCGGGCGATCGCCACGCGCTGCTGCTCGCCGCCGGAGAGCTCGTGGGGCAGGCGCGACGCCTTGCCCGCGAGGCCCACCATCTTGAGCGTGTCCGGGACGGCCTCCTGGATGTAGCCCTTCGACTTGCCGATCACCTGGAGGCTGAACGCGACGTTGTCGAAGACCGACTTGTTCGGCAGCAGCCGGAAGTCCTGGAACACGACGCCCATGTTGCGGCGGAAGTACGGGACCTTGCGGCTCGAGATCTTGCCGAGGTTCTGCCCGAGCACGTGGATCGACCCGGAGGAGGGGCGCTCCTCCTTGAGGATCAGGCGGAGGCAGCTCGACTTGCCGGAGCCGGAGGCGCCGACGAGGAAGACGAACTCGCCCCGGAGGATCTCGAGATCGATGGCGTTGAGGGCGGGTCTCGTGCCGCCCCGATACTGCTTGGAGACGTTGTCGAAGCGAATCATGTCGGTACGAGGGTAAGCGACGATCCCGAAGAGTCCGCCGAGGGGGCGCGCGGCGCGTCGGTGGGGACGCGCCCGAGCCGCGCTAGGAGGACTTCCGCCAGCGGATCCCGGCGGCGATGAAGCCGTCCAGATCGCCGTCGAACACGTGCGAGGGGTTGCCGACCTCGTGGTCGGTGCGCAGGTCCTTCACCATCTGGTACGGAGCGAGGACGTAGCTGCGCATCTGGTCGCCCCAGCTCGCGGTGATGGTGCCGGCGAGCTCCTTCTTGGTGGCCGCCTCCTGCTCCTTCTGCAGCAGCAGGAGCCGCGACTGGAGCACGCGCATCGCCGCGGCGCGGTTCTGGATCTGGCTCTTCTCGTTCTGCATCGACACGACGGTGCCGGTGGGCAGGTGGGTGAGGCGCACCGCGGAGTCGGTGGTGTTCACCGACTGGCCGCCGGGGCCGGAGGAGCGGAAGACGTCCACGCGGATGTCGTTGTCGGGGATCTCGATCGCCCCGGCCTCCTCCATCAGCGGGATGACCTCGACCGCGGCGAAGGAGGTCTGGCGCTTGCCCGCGGCGCCGAAGGGGCTCATCCGCACGAGGCGGTGGGTGCCGGCCTCGACCGAGAGCGTGCCGAAGGCGTAGGGGGCGTCGATCTGGAAGGTGGCCGACTTGATGCCCGCCTCCTCCGCGTAGCTGGCGTCCATGACGGTCGCCGCGTACTTGTGCTTCTCGGCCCAGCGGAGGTACATGCGCATGAGCATCTCGGCGAAGTCGGAGGCGTCGACGCCGCCCGCTCCCGCGCGGATGGTGACCACGGCGGGGCGGTCGTCGTACTCGCCGTCGAGCAGGGTCTGCACCTCGAGCTCGCCCATGACCTTCTGGAGGGAGGAGAGCTCGGCGATCGCCTCCTGCTCGGACTCGGCGTCCTCGGCCTCGTTCGCCATCTCGACGAGCACCTCGAGGTCGTCCAGGCGCCGGTCGATCGCGGTGATCCGCGCGAGCTCGGACTGGCGGTGGCTGAGGGCGCTGGTCACCTTCTGCGCGTTGGCCGTGTCGTCCCACAGGTCGGGGGCGCCGGCCTGCTCGCTGAGCTCGGCGATCTTCGAGCGGAGACCGTCCACGTCGATGACGGCGCGGATGTCGGCGAAGGTGGAGCGGAGAGCAGTGATCTGCTCGGTGAAGTCGTTGTCCAGCATGGTGCGTCCAGACTACCGGGGGGCGGGGGCCGCCCTCCGGCCCGGGCGTACCCTGGGGACGGTGACCAGCACCGCTCCGCGCCCCTTCCCCGTCGGGCCGCTGCTGCTGTCGACCTTCCTCCCCACCCTCCTCTTCTCCATCGGCGAGGGGGCGATCATCCCCCTCCTGCCGGCCGCGGCCGGCGACCTCGGCGCGACGCTGGCCCTGGCGGGCCTCGTGGCGGGGATGATCATGATCGGCGAGCTGGCGGGCGACATCCCCAGCGGCTGGATCGTCTCCCGGATCGGCGAGCGCGGCGCGATGCTCGGAGCCTCGGCCGCGTCGATCCTCGGGCTCGTGGTGTGCCTGCTCTCGACGTCATGGGTCGGGCTGACGATCGGCGTCTTCGTGATCGGCCTCGCGACCGCGGTCTTCGCGCTGGCGCGGCACGCGTTCATGACGTCGTTCGTCCCGATCACGCACCGCGCCCGCGCGCTCAGCGCCCTCGCCGGGGCGTTCCGCGCCGGCTGGCTGATCGGCCCGTTCCTGGCGGCCGGGGTGGTGCACCTCACCGGCTCCGTCGAGTCCGTCTTCTGGGTGCACATCGTCTGCTGCGTGGCGGCGGTCGTGGTCCTGCTGCTCGTGCCCGACCCCGCGACGGTGCTGCGGCGGGCGCAGGCCGCGGCCGACCGCGCCGCTCCGGAGGACGTGGTCGCCGCGGAGGCGTCGGCGACCGTCCCGGAGTCGCCGCAGTCGCTGCTCGGGACGCTGCGCGAGCACCGCGGGGTCCTCGCTCGGATGGGGACCGGCGCCGCCGTGATCGGGGCGCTGCGGGCGAGCCGGACGCTGATCCTCCCCCTCTGGGCGGTGAGCATCGGGCTCGCCGAGACCGACACCGCGATCATCATCGGCATCGCCGGCGCGCTCGACTTCGCCCTCTTCTACGCCGGCGGCCAGCTGATGGACCGCTTCGGCCGGGGCGCCACCGCGATCCCCTCGATGATCGGCCTCGGGCTCGGCCACCTCGCCCTCGCCGCCTCGGTGCTCGCCCTCGATCCGGTGCCCTGGTTCGTCGCCGTGGCCTGCGTGCTCGCGGCCGCGAACGGCATCGGCTCCGGGATCCTGATGACCATCGGCGCCGATCTCGCGCCCCCCGCCGATCCGGCCCCGTTCCTCGGCGCGTTCCGCTTCACCGGCGACGCGGGCAACGCCGCCGCCCCGATCGTCGTGTCGGCGCTCACCGCCCTCGTCTCCCTCCCCTTCGCCGCCGTCGTGATGGGGGTGCTCGGTCTGGGCGGAGCGGGGGCGCTCGCCCGCTGGATCCCGCGGTACCTCCCCCGGGCGGCCTCCCGCGGCTGAGGCGCGGAGCCCTCCTCCTACACTGGAGCCCGCACGCGGGAGTGGTGGAATGGCAGACACGCAGGATTTAGGTTCCTGTGCCGAGAGGCGTGAGGGTTCGAGTCCCTCCTTCCGCACGGGATCGGCCGGTACGCTGAGCGCGCTCGCGTGACCGCCGACCGGCCACCGGCCCCCGTCGACTGGAGATCCGTTGAATCACGCCGCCCTCGTCCCCTGGCTCGATCCGGAGACGATCCTGACCTCGTTCGGCCCCTGGGGTGTGCTCGTGGTCTGCCTCATCGTGTTCGCCGAGACCGGACTGCTGATCGGCTTCCTCTTCCCGGGCGACACGCTGCTGATCATCACGGGCCTGCTGGCGCACGAGAACGCGTCGAACGGCGGCCTCGGCGTCCCGATCTGGCTCATCTGCCTGGCTGTCGGGTTCTCGGCCTTCGTCGGCGGCGAGGTCGGCTACCTGATCGGGCACAAGGCCGGCCCGCGCATCTTCGAGCGCAAGGAGTCCGGCTTCTTCAGCATCGAGAACGTGAAGCGGACCAACGCGTTCTTCGAGCGCTTCGGCGGCCTCGCCGTGATCCTCGCCCGCTTCGTGCCGATCGTCCGCACCTTCGCGCCGATCGCGGCCGGCGTGGCTCACATGAACTACCGCAAGTACAGCCTCTACAACCTCATCGGCGCCCTGATCTGGGGCAGCGGGGTCACCCTGATCGGGTGGCTGCTCGCCTTCATCCCGCCGGTCGCCGACTTCGTCTCGCACTACATCGACGTGATCCTGATCGGCGCGGTCGTGCTCGCGCTGGTGCCGACGCTGTTCCACTTCTTCCAGCAGCAGCGCAAGGCGAAGCTCGCCGCCGACCCCGAGACCGACTCGACCGAGTCGGCCGCCTACGTGCTCGACGCCGACACCCTGGACGACAAGCAGCCGAAGTCCTGACCTCCGCCTCCGGGGGACGCCACTCCGGCACGCGGCACGCCGACAGGCGTGCACCGGAGTGGCAGTTCGCGGTTGAGCCCGCCGGGGTCAGAGCCGGGCGGACAGGGCGGCGAGCTCGGCGCGCAGCGCGGTGAAGGCGCGGGCGCGGTGGCTCCGGGCGTTCTTCTGCTCGGGAGCGAGCTCGGCCGCCGTGAGCGCCCCGGCCTCGGGGACGAACACCGGGTCGTAGCCGTGGCCGTTCGCACCGCGCGGCGCCGTCGCGATCGCGCCGTCCCAGCGGCCCTCGACCACCGTCTCCTGCCCGCCGGGGAGCACGGAGTCCGGCACCACGAGGGCGATGGTGCAGCTGAAGTGCGCACCGCGGTGCTCCGCCTTCACGTCGTGCAGCTGCGCCAGGAGGAGCTCGAGGTTGGCCGTCGCGTCGTGCGCGCGTCCCGACCAGCGGGCCGAGAAGATGCCCGGCGCGCCGCCGAGGACGTCGACGCAGATCCCGGAGTCGTCCGCGAGCGCCACGAGGCCGGTGTGCGCCGCCGCCGCGCGCGCCTTGATCAGCGCGTTCTCGGCGAAGCTCACGCCGTCCTCGACCGGCTCGGGTCCGTCGTAGGCGCGGACGCCGACTCCGGGGAGCGCGCCGGCCAGCATGGCGCGGAACTCCTCCGCCTTGCCCGCGTTGTGCGTGGCGAGGACGAGGTCCAGGCTCACGCTCCGGGCTCCGCGGCGAGCGCTTCGGCCTGGATGCGGGCGAGGTCGGAGGCACCGGCGACCGCGAGGTCGAGCAGGGCGTCGAGCTCACGGCGGTCGAACGGGGCCCCCTCGGCGGTGCCCTGCACCTCGACGAACAGGCCTCGTCCGGTGACGACGACGTTCATGTCGGTCTCGGCGCGCACGTCCTCGACGTAGGCCAGGTCGAGCATCGGCACGCCGTCGATGATGCCGACGGACACCGCCGAGAGGCTGTCGATCAGCGGCTGCGCCTTCTGCCCCACGTACTTCTTGCCGCGCGCCCACTCGATCGCGTCGGCCATCGCCACGTAGGCGCCGGTGATCGCCGCGGTGCGGGTGCCGCCGTCGGCCTGGAGGACGTCGCAGTCGATGACGAGGGTGTTCTCGCCGAGCGCCTTCGTGTCGACCACCGCGCGCAGGCTCCGGCCGATCAGCCGCGAGATCTCGTGCGTGCGCCCGCCGACCTTCCCCTTGACCGACTCGCGGTCCATGCGGGAGTTGGTGGATCGGGGCAGCATCGCGTACTCGGCGGTGACCCAGCCCTTGCCCTTGCCCTGCAGCCAGCGCGGCACGCCGTTCGTGAAGGAGGCGGTGCAGAGCACCCTGGTGTTCCCGAACGAGACGAGCGCGGAGCCCTCCGCCTGGGTGCTCCAGCCGCGCTCGATCGTCACGGTGCGCAGCTCGTCGGGCGCCCGCCCGTCCTTGCGCGCGGCCTTCGATGCGGTGCTGTCGGTCACTCGGGTCTCCCTCGATCGTGCGGGAGCGCGGCCCGGTCGAGCTCGCGCAGGTTGATGGTGCCGGTCTCGACGAGGTCGACGCTCGAGACCTCCGGACCGAGGAAGCGGCGGGCGAGGCGGACGAAGTCGCTCGAGCCCGTCTCCTCCCACCGGTAGGTCGGAGGCGCGGCGGAGGTGCGCTGCAGGCCGTGCGCCACGAGGGTGCGGTAGACGTCGAGCGCGGTCTCCTCGGCGCTCGAGACGAGGCGGACGTCCGGCCCCATCACGTACGCGATGGCACCGCGCAGCAGCGGGTAGTGGGTGCAGCCGAGGACGAGCGTGTCGACCCCCGCGGCCTTGAGCGGCGCGAGGTACTCCTCCGCCACCGCGAGCAGCTCGTCGCTCCAGGTGACTCCCGCCTCGACGAACTCGACGAAGCGCGGGCAGGCAGCGGTGAACAGCTGCAGGTCGGGCGCGGCGACGAAGGCGTCGTCGTAGGCGCGGGAGCGGATCGTCCCGACCGTGCCGATCACGCCGACGCGGCGGTTGCGGGTGTCGCGGACAGCGCTGCGGACGGCGGGCTGGATGACCTCGATCACCGGGATGCCGCGGCCGAGCGTGTAGCGCTCGCGGGCGTCGCGCATCATCGCGGCCGAGGCGGTGTTGCAGGCGATGACGAGCAGCTTGGCGCCCTGGTCGACCAGCGTGTCGAGGGTGTCGAGGGCGTAGGCGCGGACGTCGGCGAGCGGCTTGGGGCCGTAGGGCGAGTGCGCGGTGTCGCCGAGGTAGACGATCGACTCGTTCTGCAGCTGGTCGATCACGGAGCGGGCGACGGTGAGCCCGCCGACTCCGGAGTCGAAGATGCCCAGCGGTGCGTCCGTCACGGAGGAACAGCCTACCCGCGCCCTGCGGCCCGGTCCCGGCCGCACGCCGTTCCCGGACCCGGCGGCGTGCGCAAGCCCCGGCATCCGCGCCTGGGCGCGCGGGGGCGGCCGTGGAACACTGAGCGGATGGACTCCACGGCCTTCCTCACCGACCGGTACGAGCTCACGATGGTCGAGGGCGCCCTCGGCAGCGGCACCGCCGACCGCCGCTGCATGTTCGAGGTGTTCGCCCGGAGCCTCCCGCCGGGACGCCGCTACGGCGTGCTCGCGGGCACCGGCCGGCTCCTCGAGCTGATCTCGCGCTTCCGCTTCGGCGACGACGAGCTGTCCTGGCTCCGCGACAACCGCGTGGTCGACTCCCGCACGCTGGACTGGCTCGCCGACTACCGCTTCCGCGGCGACGTCTGGGGCTACCGCGAGGGCGAGGTCTACCTCCCGGGCTCCCCCGTGCTCATCGTCGAGGCGCCCTTCGCCGACGGCGTGCTCCTGGAGACCCTGGTGCTCAGCGTCCTCAACCACGACAGCGCCGTGGCGAGCGCCGCCGCGCGGATGGTCTCGGCCGCCGACGGGCGACCGCTCGCCGAGATGGGCTCGCGCCGCGCCGGTGAGCGGTCCGCCGTCGCGGCGGCTCGCGCCGCCTACATCGCCGGATTCGGCGCCTCCTCGAACCTCGAGGCGGGCCGAAGCTTCGGCGTGCCCACGATGGGTACCTCCGCGCACTCCTTCACGCTCCTCCACGACTCGGAGGAGGAGGCCTTCCGCGCGCAGGTCGCCGCACTCGGCCCCGGCACGACCCTCCTCGTGGACACCTACGACGTGACGGCCGCCGTCGACCTGGCGGTCCGCGTCGCGGGCACCGGCCTCGGCGCCGTGCGCATCGACTCCGGCGACCTCCCCCAGCAGGTGGCCGCCGTCCGGCAGCAGCTGGACGCGCTCGGCGCGACCGGCACGCGCATCACCGTCACGAACGACCTCGACGAGTACGGGATCGCCGCGCTCGCGGCCTCACCGGTCGACTCCTACGGCGTCGGCACCTCGGTGGCGACGGGCTCGGGCCACCCGACGGCGGGCATGGTCTACAAGCTGGTCGCGCACGAGGACGACGCGGGCGAGTGGGTCGCGGTGGCGAAGAAGTCGGTCTCGAAGGCGTCGATCGGCGGACGGAAGGCCGCCGGCCGTCTGCTCTCCGACGACGGGATCGCCGAGGCCGAGGTCGTGCACGTGGGTGCCGGCCCCGAGGGCGCCGTCGGCGAGGGCGAGCGGGCGCTGCTCGTCCCCCTGATCGAGGACGGGACGATCCGTCCCGAGCACCTCGGCATCGAGGGAGTGGCGGCAGCCCGCGAGCACCACGCCAACGCGGTCCTCGAGCTGCCGATCGACGCGCTCCGGCTCGGCCGCGGCGAGCCCGTCATCCCGACCCGCTACGAGTGAGCGGGGCGGGAGCTCACTTCATCTTCGCGTAGATCTCCTTGCAGGCCGGGCACACCGGGAACTTCTCCGGGTCGCGGCCCGGGAGCCACTTCTTGCCGCAGAGCGCGCGGACCGGCTTGCCGGTGATGGCGCTCTCGAGGATCTTGTCCTTCGGCACGTAGTGGGAGAAGCGCTCGTGGTCGCCCGGCTCGATGGACTCCTGGTTGAGGAGCTCCTCGAGCTCGCGGTCGAGCGTGGCGGTTCCTCCGCCTCCCTCGAGGGGGTCGGTGCTGCTGTTCTGGACGCGCGGAATCATGCCGACGATCCTACGCGAGGAGCCCGGGCCCGCGGCCGTGCGCTCCGGATCGGGCGGCGCTAGTAGCGGCTGGTGAACGCGACCAGCTCGGTCGCGCGGCGCTCGAACAGCCGGCCGCCGAGGAGCACGCCGAGGGCGAAGACGACCACTGCGCTGCCGAAGCCGACGAGCACGGCGTCGCCCGCCGCCTCCGGGTCGACGAACAGGGCCCGGACGCCGAGCACCACGGCCGGAGCCGAGAGGAGCAGCCCCAGGCCGAACGCGAGGGACTGCGGACCGGCGCCACTGGCTCCGGGGGCCTGGGGCTGCGTGAACGCGCTGTCGCCCGGGCGCGGAGCCGGATAGGCGAGCCTCGCCGAGACGGCGCTGGCGACGCCAGCGGGGACGAGCAGGAGGCAGGTGTTCACCGCGAGCACGACGGGCAGCGCATCGGGGAGCCCCGAGGTCGCGCTGCTGATCAGCGAGCCGAGCACGACGACCGGCACGCCGAGCAGGAGGGTCGGGAAGGCGCGGCCGAGCCGGTCCGACCAGCCGCGGACGCCCGCGGCCACGTGGAGCCAGAACGCCGAGCCGTCGTAGGCGACGTCGTTGTGCAGGAACCAGCCGAGGAACAGCGCGATCAGCGGGACCGGGAGCAGCGAGAGCAGCGGGAAGGGGACGCCGACGACCGCGAGCAGCAGCAGGGCTGCGACCGGCAGCACCGGCACGGCGACGAGCGACGCCTGGTAGCGCGGATCCCGGAGCCAGTAGGTGATGCTGCGCGCCGCGATCGCGCCGGTCCGGGTCGAGCCGAGGACGTCGAACCAGCCCAGCCGGAGGCCGCGCGGCGGCCGGTGCGTGCGCTCGGGGCGCTCCGTCAGCAGGCGGACGACGAGCCACCAGAGCGCGCCCGCCGCGACGAGCGTCGCCAGGGCCAGCAGGAGCGGGCCGAGCGCGTCGCCGGTCCGGGCGGCCGGCGCGATCATCCACGCCGCGCCGAACGGAGTGGCCCCCATCGCCGCGCCCCAGCGCTCGAGCACCGGGGTGTCCCCCGTGTCGACCAGCGCGGCGGCGCCGAGGGCTGCGGGACCGCCCAGCATCAGCACCAGGCCGAGGACGGCCAGCAGCTCGCGGGCGGTCCGGGAGGGGACGAGGGCGGCGGAGGCGGCGAGGCCGATCCGCGCGAACAGCGAGGCCGTCGCCACCGCGAGGAGCGGGCCGACCACGGCGAAGGCGCCTGCGCCCGGGACGAGCGGCGCGCTCGCGAGCCCGACCACCAGCAGGGCGAGCGTGGGGACCGAGACGAGGCCGGCCAGGGCGAGCGCCCCGGCGAGGCGGAGCGGCGGAAGGCCGAAGAGGCGGAACGCGCGCGGATCCATCGGGTCGAGCGGGCCGAGCAGGAAGGGCAGCACCAGGAAGCCGACGGAGACGAGGCCGCCGGCGGTCACGAGAGCGCCCGCCGCCGCGTCCGAGGAGCGCAGAGCGCCGATCGCCCCGATCAGCAGGGCCGTCACCGCGACGACCACGAGCACGCCCAGGACGGCGCCGGCCGAGCGCGCGGGCCCGGAGCGGAACGCGCCCAGGAGGACGTCGATCCTCAGCCGGAGAAGTCGTGCAGCCACTGCAGCCCCTCGGCGATCTGCTTGCCGCCCGCGAGCTCGAGGAAGCGCTCCTCCAGCGTCGCGGTGCCGGCGACCTCCGCGACCGTCCCGGAGGCGAGCACGCGCCCGCCGACGATCACGGCCACGTCGTCGCAGACGCGCTCGATGAAGTCGAGCCCGTGGCTGGAGAGGACGACGGTGCCGCCGCCCTCGACGAAGCGGCGCAGCACGGTGATCACGGCGGCCGAGGAGACCGGGTCCACCGACTCGAACGGCTCGTCGAGGACCAGCACGCGCGGGGCGTGGATCATCGCCGCCGCGAGGGCGACCTTCTTCGCCATCCCCGCGGAGTAGTCCGAGATCAGGCGCTCCAGCGCGTCGGAGAGCCCGAGCGCCTCGGCCAGCTCGACCGTGCGCTGCTTCGCCGTGGCGAGGTCGATGCCGCGCAGCGCGGCGGAGTAGGCGAGGAACTGGGCGCCGGTGAGCCGGTCGAACAGCCGGAGGCGGTCGGGCAGGACCCCGATCAGCGGCTTCGCGGCCGACGGGTCCTTCCAGACGTCGACGCCGTGCACGAGGACGCGGCCGGTGTCGGGTCGCAGGAGGCCCGTCATCATCGAGAGCGTGGTGGTCTTGCCCGCGCCGTTCGGGCCGATGATCCCGTAGAAGGTCCCCGCGCGGACGGCCAGGTCGATGCGGTCGACCGCCACCGTCCTCCCGAAGGTCCGGGTCAGCTGGTGCAGCTCGAAGACGACGGGCGAGGCGCCGTCCGGATCCGCGGCACCCTCAGCGGGCTCGGCGTTCGTCACGGACGTCATCCGGCTACGGTACCAACTCGCCCGCGGGCCCCCGGCGCCCGCGCCGACACCCGGCGACACGGCGAGAGGTCAACCACCCTGGCCCCGGGGGGCGTGAACTGTACACTAGGTCTCTACCCGAGGAGTCGACCAGATCGAGACGCAGCGGTTAATTCGAGGAGAACACACGATGATGCACACAGGTTCGACGAGCAGCAGCCCCGCCACCGTCGTCATCCTCGCCGCAGGGATGGGCAGCCGGCTCGGCCGCTCCCTCCCCAAGCCGCTCACGCCGCTCAGCGACGGGCGGACGATCATGCAGCAGCAGTTCGACAACATCCACCACGCCTTCGGCACGAAGGTCCCGGTGAGCATCGTCGTCGGCTACAAGCTCGAGCACATCATCGAGGCCTTCCCCTCGGCGACGTTCGTCTACAACGAGCAGTACGACCAGACCAACACCTCCAAGAGCCTCCTCCGCGCGCTGCAGGCGAGCGGGCAGGGTGGCGTGCTCTGGATGAACGGCGACGTCGTCTTCGACCCGCGCATCCTCGACCGCGCGGCCGCGCTGATCGCGAAGGACGTCTCCTTCGTCACCGTCAACACCTCGAAGGTGTCGGACGAGGAGGTCAAGTACACGACGAGCGCCGAGGGCTTCATCCAGGAGCTCTCCAAGACGGTGCGCGGCGGCCTCGGCGAGGCGGTCGGAATCAACTACGTGTCCGCCTCCGACAAGGCCGCGCTGGTGCGCCAGCTCGGCCGGGTCGACGCCCAGGACTACTTCGAGCGTGGCATAGAGTTGGCGATCGAGCAGGACCGCCTGCTCGTCGAGCCGATGGACATCTCCGACCTCTACGCCGTCGAGGTGGACTTCGCCGAGGACCTCGAGCGCGCGAACCTCTTCGTCTGACGCTCCCGGCTCCTCCCCCGGCTCGAGCGGAGCCGACGGGAGGAGTCGCGCAGTGAGCACGGCCGACACCCTCGCGACCGAGACGGCCCTGCGCCACCGGCGCTCCCGGGCCTGGCGCTACCGCCACTCCCTCTGGCTGCTCACCAGGCGCGACCTCACCGTCCGGTACGCCACGAGTTCGCTCGGCTACGTCTGGTCGGTGCTCGACCCGCTCGTCATGTCGGGCATCTACTTCTTCGTCTTCACCGTCGTCTTCCGGCGGACCGTCGGCGAGGACCCGTACATCGTCTTCCTGCTCGCGGGCCTGCTGCCCTGGATGTGGTTCAACCAGGCGACCTCCGACGCGACCCGCGCGTTCCTCCGCGAGGCGAAGCTGGTGCGGTCGACGTCGATCCCGCGGACCATCTGGGTCGGGCGGATCGTGCTCTCGAAGGGCATCGAGTTCGTGGCGAGCCTGCCGGTGCTGGCGCTCTTCGCCGTGATCGCCGGCGCGCACCTGACCTGGGCGGCGCTGCTGTTCCCCGTGGCGATCCTGCTGCAGGCGGTGCTCACGCTCGGCGTGGGTCTGCTGGTGGCCCCGCTCGTGGTGTTCTTCCGAGATCTGGAGCGGGCCGTGAAGCTCGTGCTCCGGTTCCTCTTCTACGCGTCGCCGATCATCTACTCCACGGCCAACCTGCCGGAGCAGATCCGGCCGCTCGCGGCGCTCAACCCGCTCAGCGGGATCTTCGCCCTCTACCGCTCCGCGTTCTTCGAGAGCGAGCTCGACGTCCCGCTCATCCTCGCCTCCGCGGGCATCTCGGTGCTCGTGCTGGCGCTGGGCCTCGTCGTCTTCCGCCGCTCCGAGCGCGCGGTGCTGAAGGAGCTGTGATGGCCGACGCCCCGGTGGTCATCGAGTGCCGCGGCCTCGGGATCCGCTTCCGCCGCAACCGGCGGGGCCGCCGCTCCTTCAAGGACCTCTTCGCCGGCCGCTCCCGCCGCTCGCGGCCCGGCGAGTTCTGGGCGCTGCGCGGGCTCGACGTGCAGGTGCGGGCGGGCGAGGCGATCGGTGTCGTCGGCCGGAACGGTCAGGGGAAGTCGACGCTGCTCAAGCTCGTCGCCGGCGTGGTGCTGCCGGACGAGGGCGCGGTGGAGGTGCGCGGGGGCGTCGCTCCGCTCATCGAGATCACCGGCGGCTTCGTGGCCGACCTGAGCGTCCGCGAGAACGTCTACCTGACCGCGGGTCTCCACGGGATGTCCAAGCGCGAGGTCGACGCGCGCTTCGACTCGATCATCGAGTTCGCCGAGATCGGCGACTTCCTCGACACCCCCTACAAGCACCTCTCGAGCGGGATGAAGGTGCGCATCGCCTTCTCCGTCGTGTCGCGGCTCGAGGAGCCGATCATCCTGGTGGACGAGGTGCTCGCGGTCGGCGACAGGGCGTTCCGCGAGAAGTGCTACGCGCGGATCGAGGAGCTGCTCGCCTCCGGCCGCACCCTCTTCTTCGTCTCGCACAACGAGCGCGACCTCCGCCGCTTCTGCACGCGCGGCCTCTACCTGGACAAGGGCCGCCTGGTGCTGGACGCGCCGATCGAGGAGGTGCTCGCGCGTTACGCTGAGGACTACGCGCCGACACCGCGGAGCAGCACGGCGCCGGCCGAGGGCCCGCCCGTCCAGGGCACCGTCTCCGACGACTGACCCCTCCCGCACGCGGCGCCCGAGGACGCAGGAGTGCACGACATGGCCCAGAAGGACCGCAAGCGCGAGCGCGCCGTGGAGAGGGCCGGCGAGGTGGAGCAGGCCGACGGCTCCGAGAACGCTCAGCTGGCGAAACTGCTCGACCGGCTCCTCGCGGTGCAGCGCCCGGCCGTGCTGGCGAACATCCGCCTGCTGCGGCGCCGGCGTCCCGGGGCGACTCCGGAGCAGATCATCACGTCGCTCGAGCGGCAGTACCTCTCGAGCGTGGCCGCGGGAGGCGCGGCGATCGGGGCGACCGCCGTCGTCCCCGGCATCGGCACGGCCGCCTCGGT
This sequence comes from Rathayibacter sp. AY1C7, assembly GCF_002931865.1. Taxonomy (NCBI): domain Bacteria; kingdom Bacillati; phylum Actinomycetota; class Actinomycetes; order Micrococcales; family Microbacteriaceae; genus Rathayibacter; species Rathayibacter sp. AY1C7. Next base: position 152,364 of record NZ_PSWB01000003.1, read on the forward strand.
GGCTCTCTCCGGCGCGGGAGCCGCAGGGTTCCTGGAGGCGAGCGCGCTCTTCGCGCAGTCGGTGACGGAGGTGCACGGGATCCCGCTCGAGGACCCGGACCGCGCGCGGGCCCTCGTGCTCACGCTGATGATGGGCTCCTCCGGCAGCGAGATGGTGCGCCAGGTGGCCGGGCAGGCCGTCGGCGGGGGCAGCGGCCTCAACCAGTACTGGGGCTCCGTGGTCACGAAGGGCCTGCCGTCCTTCCTCGTGGGCGAGCTGGCGGACCGCGCGAAGAAGTCCTTCGCCAAGCACTTCCTCGCCCAACAGGGCGCGGGCCTGGTCGGCCGGGCGATGCCGTTCGGGATCGGAGCGGCACTGGGCGGCGTCGGCAACGCGATGCTCGGCCGCAAGGTGATCCAGAGCGCGCGCGACGCGTTCGGGCCGGCACCGCAGGCGTTCGGCAACACCCTCGTGCTCGAGCCGACCCGTGCCGAGCGGAAGGCGCTGGCCGCCGCGCCGGCCGAGCCGCTGGCGCTGTTCGTCCGCGACTACGGCGGAACGGGCGAGCGGACGGCGCTCCTCCTTCACGGCCTCGGCTCCGACTCCCGGATCTGGTACGCCCTGGTCCCGACGCTGCACGAGCACGGCTACCGCGTGGTGGCCCCCGATCTCGCCGGTCACGGCGGCTCGCCGGCGTCGCCCGTGTACTCGCCGGAGCACTGGGCGTCGGACGTCCGCGCCTCGGTGCTGCAGACCCCCGATCTCGTCATCGGCCACGGCCTCGGCGCCGTCGTCGCCACCCGGCTCGCCCCCGAGTACGGCGCCGCCCGGCTCGTCCTGCTCGACCCCGCGTTCTCGGACGCCCGAGGACTGACGAGCGCGCTCCACCGCGGCGGCTCGGTCGCGCACGTCGAGAAGGGCGACGCAGACTCCCTCCGCCACCGCCACCCGATCTGGACGGACGAGCAGATCGAGCTCGACGTGTCGGCCCACGCGCTCTGGGAGCAGGACTCCGCCGGCGGGCTGACGGCACGGGGTGCGGCCGAGGCCCCCGAGACGTTCCCCGTGCCGACGCTCGCCGTGATGCCGGAGGACCCGCTGGGCCACGGCTCGCTGGGCGGCGTCCTCGCCGGCCGCGGCGTCGAGGTGCGGACCGTGCCGGGGGGCGGGGCCTCGATCCTCCGCGAGGACCGCGCGGCGCTGATCGCGGCGCTGGAGGACCGGATCTAGCTCAGGATCTGCTCCAGCTCAGGGCCTGCTCCGCGCGCGATGGTCCGGAGCCGTCGGGGGCGTTCGGTCAGCGTTCCCGAGGCCGGCGCCCGGGCCCGACGAGCGGCATCCCGAGCACGGTGCGGAGGAGTCCGCCGCCGTCGCGGTCCTCGGCGATCACGCGGAGGCCGGTCTTCTCGGCGACGCGCCTCGAGGCGGCGTTGTCCGGGTGCACGAGCGCCACGAGTCGTCCCGCGAGGCGGTGGGCGAGCGCGAGGTCGCGGCAGGCCGCAGCCGCCTCAGTGGCGTAGCCGCGGCCGTGCAGACCGGCCCGCACGTGGTAGCCGACCTCGAGCTCGATCCCGCCGTCGACGCGCTGCCAGGTCAACCCGCAGTCGCCGACGAACTCGCCGTCGAGGGTCTCGACGATCCACAGCCCGAAGCCGTGCTCGCGGTAGTTGCGCCGGTTCCGCTCGATCCAGGCGGCTGCCTGCTCGCGGTCCTTCGGCGCGGGGTAGTACCGCATCACGACCGGGTCGCCGAGCAGATCCGCCATGTCGGGGAGGTCCTCGGCGGTCATCTCGCGGAAGCGCAGCCGGGCGGTGGCGGCGGGGATCATCGGGTCGGGCTGCTCGGCCTGCGACTGCGGAGACGGCGACCGGGACCGTCGTCGAGCGCTCGATCCATCCGGCCGCCGCCCCCGGCCCTACTTCTCCGCTTTGGCGGCGGCCTTCGCGGCCTGCTTGGTGGCGCGGACCTTCGTCAGCGACTCCGGAGAGACGATGTCGGCGACCGAGCGGAAGGCGCCCTCCTCTCCGTAGGCGCCCGCGGCCGAGCGCCAGCCCTCCCCCGGGAATCCGCGCTGCTTGCCGAGCAGGGCGAGGAAGATCCGCGCCTTCTGCTCGCCGAAGCCGGGCAGCGCCTTCAGACGCGCGAGGACCGTGCGGCCGTCGGGCTCGTCCCGCGTCCAGACGGCCGCGGCGTCGCCGTCCCAGTCGTCGACCAGAGCGCGGCAGAGGACCTGCACGCGCCCCGCCATGCTCGCCGGGTAGCGGTGGATCGCGGGCGGAGTCCGGCAGAGCTCCGAGAACGCGTCCTCGTCGAAGCCCGCGATCGACGCGGCGTCGAACGAGGCGCCCTCCGCCTCGAGGCGCTCCTCGATCTTGCGGGGCCCGGAGAAGGCCGTCTCCATCGCGACCTGCTGGTCGAGGAGCATCCCGATCAGCAGCGCCAGCGGGTCGCAGCTGAGCAGCGCGTCGGCGTCGGGATCGTCGGTGATGTGCAGGGCGGAGTCGCGGGTCATCCTCCAGGGATACCACGGACGGCCCCGGCGGCGAGCGCGCGGACGGTCCGGTCGACGAGGTCCAGCGCCGCAGCGAGCTCGAGGTCGCCGACATGGCCGTAGCCGAGGACCAGCGCCTCGGTCGCGGCCCGTCCCGACAGGGCGTACTCGTGCAGAGTGGCGACGAGCAGTCCCTCCCGGAGCAGCGCGGCCGCGACGGCGTGCGCGTCCAGAGGCGCGGGCAGGGAGAGGAGGACGTGCAGACCCCCGTCGAGTCCGCTCGCGCGCCCCCACGGCACCGACTCCCCGAATGCGTGGACCAGCTCACGGCGGTGGGCGTAGCGCCGTCTCGAGCGCGTGAGATGCCTCCGGAACGCCCCGCTCGCCATGAACTGCGCGAGCGCCGCCTGCGTCGGACCCGAGGCGGAGGCGTCCTTCTCGTCGTCGAGGCCCGCCAGCGCCGCGCGCAGCCAGGACGCCCGCGGAACGGCCAGGTAGGCGATGCGGAGCCACGGCGAGACGGTCTTCGAGAACGACCCGACATGGGCGACTCCGCCGCCGGAGTCGAGCGAGGCGAGCGCGGGCAGCGGGGCGCCGACGTAGCGGAACTCGCTGTCGTAGTCGTCCTCCACCACGAGCAGGGGGCCGGCCGACGCGCGGCGCACCAGCTCCAGGCGCTCGGCGAGGGCGAGCCTGCCGCCGGTCGGGTACTGGTGCGACGGAGTCACGACGACCACGTCCGCGCCGGAGCTCGCGAGAGCGTCGAGGTCGATGCCGTCGCCGCGCACCGGGACGCCGACGACCTCGTGCCCGTCGGCGCGCAGGCGGCGCCGGACGGCCGGGTAGCCGGGGTCCTCGACGGCGACGCGCACCTCGCGTCCGAGCGAGGCCGAGGCGGCGCGGGCCAGGAGCGCGACGGCGCCCGCGGTGCCGCTGGTCACCACCACGTCCGACGCCTGCACGTCGACGCCGCGGGACCGGCGCAGCTGCTCGGCGATCTGCTCCCGCAGGGCCGGGTCCCCGGAACCCCGAGGAGGCGCCGAGGGCGGCGAGGCGAGCGCCAGGCGCCAGGCGGCCCGCCACTCCGGGGTGTCGAGGGCGCGGGTGTCCGGCCGGCCCGGCCTCAGGTCCGCCGCGGCGGGCGGGACGACGGTCTCCCGGGACTCCGGCCGCGGCTCCTGCGGCGCCGGCGCCAGCAGTCCGTCGGAGGCGACCGTCACCGCTGCGCGCGGGTGGGCGACGAGGTAGCCCTCCCCCACCAGCTGATCCACCGCGGCGACGACGGAGCCCCGCGAGACGCCGAGCCGCTCGGCGAGCACGCGGCTCGACGGGATCGGATCGCCCGCCCGGTAGCGCCCGTCCAGCACCGCCTGGCGCAGCGCCTCGGCGAGCCCGGCGCGGACCGAGCCGCGCGGCGACGGCCCGAGGAGGAGCGGGATCTCCAGATCGCCCGACGCCATCGACCGCTCCGCTCTGGACCACTCCGATCGCGGCCCAGTGGCATCCTGGCAGATCCAGTCGGCGCGGGACGATTCCGACATGGACAGCCTCCCCGTCACCGACCGCACCCGCGTCTCCCGTCTCCGCGACCGCCAGCGCACCGATCCCGCCGAGCTGCACGCCCTGCTCGACGAGGCGCTCGTCGCCCACGTCGCCGTCGTGCGGGACGGCGCCGCGATCGTGCTGCCGATCCTCTTCGCCCGCGACGGCGACTCCCTCCTGCTGCACGGGTCGAGCGGCGGAGGACTGCTGCGGGAGGCGGCGCGGCACTCGCTCCTCACCGCTTCCGTCACGCTGGTCGACGGACTGGTCGTCGCCCGCTCCACCTTCGACAGCTCGATGAACTACCGCTCGGCGATGGTGATCGGCCGGGCCGAGGTGCTGGAGGGCGAGGAGAAGGCGCGGGCCCTCGATCTGCTGGTGGCACGCCTCCTGCCGGGGCGCGACGAGGAGGTGCGAGCGAGCACCGCCCGCGAGATCGCGGCCACGCTGGTGCTGCGCCTCCCCCTGGCCGAGGCGAGCCTGAAGGTGCGCGCGCACGGAGCGGGCGACGAGCCGGAGGCCGGGGTCTGGGCGGGCGTCGTGCCCCTGGTCACCCGCACGCTCGCGCCGGTGCCGGCGGAGGAGGGCGTCGCGGTCCCGGAGTCGGTCCGCCGCTTCAGCGCCGCGGTCGACGGCGCGGTGCCGCCCTGGCGCTGAGCGGACCGGCCGTCGCGGTGCGGTCCGCTACCTGGCGTCCTGACGGGGGAAGACGACCTTCTGCACGACGATGATCACCGATGCCGCGACCGGGATCGCGACCAGGGCGCCGAGCACGCCCGCGATGGTGCCGCCCGCGACCGCCGCGATCACGACGACCGCACCGGGGACCGAGACGGCCTTGTTCATGATGCGGGGGCTGAGGAGGTACGCCTCGACCTGCATGTAGACGAGGTAGTAGATCGCGGCGACCAGCGCGGTCAGCGGCGAGGCCAGGAGGCAGGCGAGCGAGATGATCACGGCACCCGAGAGAGTGCCGACCAGCGGGATCAGGGAGCCGAGGAACGCGACGCAGGCCAGCAGCGCCGGCACCGGGGCGCCGATCGAGAGCAGCAGGATGAACGTGAGCACGCCGTTCACGCCGGCGAGCGAGACCTGGCCGACCACGTAGCGGCCCACGGCGCCGGTGATCTCGTCGCCGACGTCGTGCGCCTTCGCGCGGTGCGAGGCGGGGGCGAAGCGATAGGCGACGGCCTTCATCGAGCGCAGCGACGCGAGGAAGTACAGCGTCAGGATCAGCACGATGACGGCGCCGGTCACGCCGCTGGCGATCCCGGTCCCGACCGCGATCAGTCCGCCGCCGAGCGAGAGCAGGTTGTTGGGGTTGCCGATGAAGCTCTGGACGCTCTCGATCAGCTCGTCGATGTCGATCACGCCGCGCAGCTGCTGCTCGAGGTCGAGCACCCACTGCTGCGAGGCGATGTCGGTGACGATCTGCGGGGCGCTCGTGACGAAAATCGTCAGCTGCTCGACCAGGATCGGGATGATGTAGACCAGCAGGCCGGCGAAGATCAGCACCACCGCGGCGAATACCGCTGTGATCGCGAGCGGCCTCGGCAGGCGCTTGCTCTCGAGCCAGGAGACCAGCGGATCGAGGCCGAGCGCGAAGAACAGCGCCACGAAGATGTAGGTCAGCACCGTGCCCAGCTGCACGACGAGGCCGCCCAGGACGAGCGCCACCAGCACGCCGAGCGCGCCGAACAGGCCGATGCGGAAGGAGCGGATCGTGAAGACCGGCTTCTCCGGGTCGGCGGAGACCACGATGTCCGGCTCGACCGCGGGCTGGGCGGGTGCCGACCGGCGCCGGCGGGAGCGGGCGAAGGCGCGCGGGGTCATCATGGGACGAGCGTAGCGGGGCGCCGGGAGGCCGCCCGGCGACCGGCCCACCCTTGACGCGGCCGTTCGAGCGGTGCTCCCGCCCGCTCAGCCCTCCGGATCGTGGTCGTCGACCGCGCCGTCGCCCCGGTGCAGAGCGGCGTGCCGCTCCCACTCGGTGAGCAGGTGCTCGATCGCCTCGTGGAAGCGCCGCGTGGCCGCTCCGGGCGACGTGTCGCCGAAGTAGCGGTGCACCCAGCGCTCCAGCCGCTCGACCGACTCCGGATCGTGCTCGGCGCTGTCGATCCGCGCGATGATCGCGGAGGCGTCCTCGGCGTGCAGCCACTCCGCGTCGCCGAGGTAGCCGCTCTCGTCGACCTCGGCCTCGGCGCTGACGGGCCGGGTGACCAGCAGCGGGCGCCCCGTGGCCAGCCGGTCGTAGACCATCGCCGACACGTCGAGGATCGCGAGGTCGGCGGCGGCGAGCTGCCAGCCGAGCTCGGCACCGGTGTCGTGCACGTGACCGGCGCGCGGATCGGCCGCGTTGGCGGCGGCGATCATCGCGACGATCGCCCGGTCGGCCGCGGCGTAGTCGGAGTCGACCGCGCCGCTGCGGGGATGCGGGCGGTAGACGAGCCGGAACCGCGGGTCGGCCAGGAGCCCGCGCACGAGGGCCGTGCCGTGGCTCCGGATCGAGCCGTAGCCCGCGGCGGGGCGGTCGCCCTCCCAGGTCGGCGCGTAGAGCACCACTCGGCGCTCGTCGGGCGTGAACGGCACGGCGCCGGCGAAGTGGTCCGCCTGAGGACGGCCGATGGCGAGGGCGCGCCTGTCGAAGTCGTAGTCCCAGAGCACGCGGCGCAGCCGGGCCAGGGCGGCGTCCCCGGCGATCATGCTGTAGTCGTACGCCTTGAACTGGTTCGTCGTCATGTACATCTTGTCGCTCTCGCCGTGATTGACGAAGACGTGCCAGCGGCGCCCGTAGCGCATCATCTGGAAGTTGCGGGCGTTCTGGTTGACGTAGAGCACGATCCGCAGCGGCTGGCTCGCGATGGTGCTCTCGAGGTCGGCGACGGAGCGGACGTAGGCGACGGGGACCGGGCTCTCGCGCAGCAGCACCTCCGCGGCGCCGGCGTTGCGGCTGAGGAGCACGACCGGATGCGTCTCCGCCAGCTCGGCCAGCGGCCGGTACCACTGCCGCAGCTGGTACAGGTTGATGTCGCCGTCGGCGAAGTAGACGCCGATCTCGAACCGGCCCTCGGGCAGCGGCCCGCGCTCCGCGAGCAGCCGGGTCACCGCGTGGCGGGCCCGGCGGGCCGCGAGAAGCTCGCCGCCCACCTTGCGCGCGAGTCGCGCGTCGGTGCGGAGGCGGGCGAGGAGGGCGCGGGGAGCGGGAGTCATCCGCCCCAGGGTACCGGCGACGGCCCCCGCGCCGGGGGCCTCGCGCGGTCCGATCAGGCCGGGGTCACCCTCAGCCAGACGAACTGCAGCGGCGCGAGACGGAAGCCCTCGCGCAGGTCGACCGCGATCTCGGTGACCAGGTCGACCGCCTCCGCGGCGAACCCGCCGAACCGCTCGGCCGCGACCTCCTGGACCTCGTCCGACACGTTCGCGAGCACGAGCACCGACTCCCCGTCGCCGGGGCGCTGGTAGCCGAGCACGTGGTCGTTGACCGGGTCGAAGACGCTCAGCTCGGTGCCCGCGAACATCGGCACGGCCTTGCGCACGGCGATGAGGTGCAGCAGCCCGCCGAAGACCTCGCTCGCGGCCGTCCCCGGGACCTCGCGCTCGTCGTAGCGCTCCGCGGGGCGGCGGGGCCGGTTCACCCAGCGCGAGTCGCCGGCCGTCGTCGGGTCGTCGAGGTAGCCGTGGTCGTTGAGCTGGCCGACCTCGTCGCCGAGGTAGAGCAGCGGCAGCCCGCCGGTGCTCAGGGCGATCGAGTGCGCGAGCAGCACGCGGTCGATCCCGTAGGCGTCGCCCGCCTCCACTCCGGCGAGGGACGCGGTGGTGCCCGAGACGCGGCGGTCGCCGGTGCGCGGGTTCTCCTGGAACGGCACTCCGCGGGCGAAGGTGCCGTCGAACCGGTCCGTGTAGAAGTCGTTGAGGAAGCGGCGGTGGCCGGCCGCGTCGATCCCGAGCTCGGCGGCGTCCTCGTCGGCGAAGGTCCAGCCGATGTCGTCGTGCCCGCGCACGTAGTTGACCCAGGCCGTGCCCTCGGGGAGGGCGTGCCGGCGCTCGAGGGCCTGCGAGAGGAGACGGACGTCGCGGGTGGCGAGCGCCTCCCAGGTGAGCGCCATCTGCAGCGGGTTGTACGAGAGCTGGCACTCCTCGACGTCGATGTACTCGATCACCTCGTCGGGGTGCACGATCGCCTCGGACTTGAACAGCAGCGCCGGAGCGGCCAGGCGGCAGACCTCGTTGAACGCGCGCAGCAGCAGGTGCGCCTGCGGCTGCGACTCGCAGGTGGTGCCGAGCTCCTTCCAGATGAACGCGACCGCGTCCATCCGCAGGGCGTCGACGCCCTGATTGGCGAGGAAGAGCATCTCTCCCGCCATCGCCCGGAACACCTCGGGGTTGGAGTAGTTGAGGTCCCACTGGTAGCGGTGGAACGTGGCCCAGACCCAGCGCCCGTCCTCCAGCTGAACGAAGGAGCCGGGATGGTCGTCCGGGAAGATCTCGCGCGTCGTGCGCTCGAAGGCGTCGGGCTGCTCCCGGTCCGGGTAGATCCAGTAGTAGTCCTCGAAGCGCGGCTCGCCGGCCAGCGCGCGCTGCGCCCACTCGTGCTCGTTCGAGGTGTGGTTGAAGACGAAGTCGACCACGAGTGCGATGCCCTGCTCGCGCAGCTCGGAGGCCAGCCCGCGGAGCTGCTCCATGTCGCCGAGGTCCGGTCGCACGCGCCGGTAGCTCGAGACCGCGTAGCCCCCGTCCGACTCGCCCTCGGGCGCATCGAAGAGCGGCATCAGGTGCAGGTAGTTCAGGCCGATCTCGCGGAGGTACGGGATCTCGGCGCGCAGCCCCTCGAGGTCGCCCGCGTAGCGGTCGACGTAGCAGACCCCGCCCAGAGCCTTGTTCGAGAGGAACCAGGTCGGGTGCTGCTCGCGGGCGCGGTCGAGCGCGCGGAGCTCCTCGGGCCGCTCCTCCCAGGAGGCGGCGGCGAGCTCGACGATCGCGACCAGCTGGTCCTCGAGGTCCTCGCGGCCGGCGTACACCGTGGCGAGCAGATCGACCAGGCGCGGGAGGTGCTCGTCGAGGCGGCCGGAGAACTCGTCGTCGACGGCGCCGAGGCGCTCGCGAACCGCCAAGAGGAGGTCCGGTCCGGCAGGGGTCGTCTCCGCCTCGGCGCGCTCGGGCGGGGAGAGCTGGGTCGAATCGAACACCGTCGTCCTTTCGGGGGCCCCGGCGGGGGCGGATTCCCCGATGCTAGACGATCGGCGGACGCCCGGCGAACGCCATCCGGAGCACCGTGCGGGCCGAGAGGACGCGCCGGCCGCCCGGATCCGAGCGCCATCCCTCCCGCCAGCCGGCGAACCAGGCGCGCAGGGCGGCCGGGTCGCGACGCCAGCGGAGGCACTGGATCGCGGTCCAGGACCCCACGTAGACGAGCGCCAGAGGTGCGGCGAGGTTGCGGCGGGCGATCCAGACGCGGTTGCGCGCGTTCAGCCGGTAGTAGTCGGCGTGACGGGTCGGCTGGATGACCGGGTGCTGGGCGACGAGCTCTCCCGCGTACCAGGCGGTGCGGCCCGTGTCCCAGACCCGCCAGGCCAGCTCGATGCCCTCGTGGGCGTAGAAGAACGGAGCCGCCCAGCCGCCCGTCCGGGCGAACACGTCGCGCCGCAGCACGACCGCTCCCTCCCAGACCGAGAAGACGGGGCCGGAGCGGCGGGGGTCGCCCTTGAGGATCCGCGGGATCCAGCGCCGCGGGCTCGGCGTGCCGTCCGTGCTGTCGACGCGGGGCTGCACCAGGCCGATGCGGCGGTTCGAGGCGAGCAGCGCGACCGCGTCGACGAGGAAGCGGGGGGACGGGATCCGGGCGTCGTCGTCGAGGAAGAAGAGGTACTCCCCCGCGACGGCGTCGACTCCGGCGTTCCGGCCCGCCGGGATGCCGAGGTTCTCGGGGAGCGCCAGGGCGCGCACTCCCTCGGGCAGGCCGTCCGGCTCCCAGCCGTTGCCGACGCAGACGACGTCCAGCTCGACGCCCTCCTGCGCGAGGACGCCGGCCAGCCCCGCGGCGAGGTCGTCGGGCCGGGTCCCCTGCGTCAGGACGACGACGCCGACCCGCGGCTCAGGAGCGGACACGCTTGGACGCCATGATCGCGACGAAGTGGCCGACCAGGGCGAGGAGGGCGAGCGGCAGCAGCGCCCCGACGAGGACCCGGTCGGCCGTGCCCGCTCCGACGACGAGGCCCACGAGGGCGGTCGCGAAGGCCAGCATCGTCAGCTCGACGGAGTGGTAGAGGCGGTGGAAGGGCAGGAAGCGGGCCGCGCGGCGAAGCCCCGCCAGCCCGGACGAGGACGGCACCGCCTCGCCCTTCGTGTCGGCCAGCTTCGTGAGACCGGCGTTCGCGCGTGCCACGTGCACCATGTCGTTGAGCGCCTTGTTGAGGACGATCACCAGGGCCAGGGCGAAGCCGATCGTGGTCCAGAGGAAGTCCGCCGGCGCCTCGAACGGGACGCCCGCCGCCCGCAGCCCGAGCGCGATCGGGATCAGCGCCTCGGTCGTGTAGTGCCCGACCTTGTCGAGGAACACGCCCGCCGGCGAGGACGTGCGGCGCCAGCGCGCGACCTCGCCGTCGCAGCAGTCCACCAGCATCTGCAGCTGGCCGAGGAGCAGCGCCAGCGCCGCTCCGGCGATCCCCGGGATCAGGAGGGCTGCCGCCGCGCTCCAGCCGACCAGGATCATCAGCCCGGTGACGCCGTTCGCCGAGATCGAGGTCTTCAGCAGCAGCCAGGTCAGGTAGGGCGAGAAGCGGCGCAGGTAGAGCGACGCCGTCCAGTGCTCGGCGTTGCGGCGGCCGCGCACCTCCGGGGGCTGCGCGACGGCGCGCAGCTCGGCGATGGAGCGGGGTCTCGTCGTCGTGGTCATGCGCCCCTCGGCGAGTCGGACCGCGGCTGGTGGCGGTGGGCGGAGATGTTGCTGGTCAGCCCGGCGAAGCCGAGCACGAAGCCGGTCCCCCAGGCCACGTGGACCGCCGGGATGACCACGGCGAACCACAGCATCGCACGCGCGCCGTCCAGCCGCGCGACCACGAGAGTGGCCGCCGCCACCAGGAGGAGGTAGGCGGCGGGCACCGCGAACCCGAGCAGGAGCCAGGGCGCGGCTCCGGCGAGCGCCTGGACGACTCCCGCCAGCCCGACGAGCAGCCCGATCGCGAGCATCGCGACGAGCACGGGCGGAGCGAAGTAGCGCAGCGACCGCGAGGCCGGGAACATCCGGGTGAGCTCGCCCCGCCACATCCCGGTCGAGAGGAACTGCCGGAGCAGCGCGCGCATCGAGGGCCGCGGCCGGTAGGTGACGGTGAGGCGCGGAGTGAACCAGACGACCTCGCCGCGCTCGCGCAGCCGCCGGTTCAGCTCCCAGTCCTGCCCGCGCTTGAAGCGCTCGTCGAACAGGCCGGCGCGCTCGAGGGCGGAGCGGCGGAAGACGCCGAGGTACACCGTGTCGGCCGGGCCCTCCTCGCCTCCCACGTGGTGGGGCGTGCCGCCCAGCCCGATGCGGGAGCCGTAGGCCCGGGCGACCGCGCGCTGGAACGGGGTGAGGCCCTCCGCCGCCATCACTCCGCCGACGTTCGCCGCTCCGGAGCGCTGCAGCGCCTCGACCGCCGTGCGCGCGTACTCGGGCGGCAGGACGGAGTGCGCGTCGACCCGGACGACGACCGGGTGGCGCGAGGCGCAGATCGCGGCGTTGAGGCCCGCAGGAGTGGAGCCGACCTCGTTCGGCACGACGCGGATCCGCGGGTCGGCCGCGCTCAGCTCGGCGACGAGCTGCTCCGTGCCGTCGATGCTCGGGGCGACGGCGAGGACGACGTCGAAGGGGCCGGTGTAGTCCTGGTGCAGCAGCGAGTCGACCGCGGCGCGCACGTGGGCGACCTCGTTGAGGACGGGCATGACGTAGGAGACGCCGGGCAGGTCGGAGAGGTCGTCTTCCGGGATCTCGTGCTGCATGGTTCCAGTTCGTGCGGGAGGAGCGCGGGCGCAGGGATCCACCACCCTACCAGCGGGGAGCGCCGCGCCCCGGGCCGGGCCCGGACGCGGAAAAGCCCCCCGGGGACGGATCCTCGAGGGGCTGAGCGCGGTGGCGGAGGGTCAGCCGGCGGCCATCTGGCCGAGCGTCGCCTTCGCCTGGTAGCTCTGGCCGTTGCGGACGTAGGTCAGCTCGACCGCGGCGTTCGCGGCCTGCGCGCGGACCTGCGCGGTGAGGTCGGACGCGCTCGTGATCGGAGTGCTGTCGATCGCGGTGATGATGTCGCCCTTGGCGAGACCGGCCGCCTGCGCGGCACCGCCTCCGGAGACCTCCTCGATGCGGGCGCCGAGGACGTCCGCGGTCGAGTCGGAGACGCTCGCGCCGAGCAGGCCGTGCGAAGCGGAGCCGTTCGCGATGATCTCCTTCGCGATGCGCTCGGCGATCCCGCTGGGGATCGCGAATCCGACTCCGATGTTGCCGGACTGGCCGCTCGAGGAGGACTGGCCGGCGCTCGCGATCGCGACGTTCACGCCGATCAGCTCGCCGTCGCTGTCGAGCAGCGCGCCGCCGGAGTTGCCCGGGTTGATCGCCGCGTCGGTCTGGATGACGGGCAGCGAGATGGTGCTCTTCGCCTGGGTCGGCGCCTGCTGGCCCGGGATGTCGAAGTTGAACGGGCTCTCGGTGCCGCCGCTCGAGCTGTCGCCCGAGTCGTCCGGAGCCGCCGAGGAGGCGACCTGGATGCTGCGGTTGAGCGCGCTGACGATGCCGTCGGTCACGGTGCCGGAGAGGCCGAGCGGGGCGCCGATGGCGACCGCCGTGTCGCCGACGTTGATCTTGGTGGAGTCCGCGAACGTCATCGGGCTGAGGTCGGTCGCGCCGGTCAGCTTGATGACGGCGAGGTCGAGGGTCGGGTCGGTGCCGACGACGGTCGCGTCGAAGATCCGGCCGTCGCTGGTCGTGACCGAGACGGTGCCGTTCGCGATCTCGCCGTCGAGGGTGACCACGTGGGTGTTGGTCAGGACGTAGCCGTCCTTCGAGAGCACGATGCCGGAGCCGGTGCCGGCGGACGAGCTGCCGCTCACCGCGATGGTGACGACGCTCGGAGTGGCCTTGGCGGCGACCGCGGTGGCGGTCGTCGCGTCCTCGGCGTTGTTGACCGTGATCGTCTGCGAGCCGCCGGCGGAGACCACGCGGGTCCCGCCGCCGTTGGAGGCGGACCAGAGGCCGAACACGCCGGCTCCCGCGACTCCGCCCACGACCGCGCCGATGGCGAGCGCCGCGACGACGCCCACTCCGGCTCGGCGCTTCGTGGCGGTGGGGGCGGGGGTGTACTCGGCGCCCGGGCCGAAGGGGCTCGAGGAGGGCGGCTCCTCGGAGCCGTGCAGGGTGTTCGCGGCGGGCGGCGCGTACTGCCCGTAGCGGGCGGGCTGGGAGACGGGCTGCGCCTCGTTGCCGGCCGTCGCGTTCGGCGTGTACGGCGGCTGGATGGCCGAGGAGGAGGGGTAGGGGACGGTCGGGTTCTCGCTCTCGCGGTGCGCTCCGCCCCGGTGGATCGGCTCGGTGGGCCCGGTGGTCGAGGACGACGCTCCGGAGCTCTCGCCGGGGGTGCGCTCGGTCGCCTCTCGGGCGCCGGACTCCGTCGGCGTGGTGGGTTCCTCCGGCTGACGAGGACCCTCGTGACTCTCGGTCATGGGTGCTGCTCCTTCCAAGCGGGGATAGCTTGGCGATCGTACCTGGGGGTTTCTTATGACGGGCCTGCGAGCGGGAAATGAAACCGGCCGGACTGCTCGAGCGGGCACACTGGGCACGTGAGCATTCCCGGATCCTGGTCGCGCGCCGCGGCGGGCGCCGGCCTCCTCGGCCCCGGCGGCGAGGTCGCCGCCACCGTCTTCAGCGAGATGAGCGCGCTCGCCCTGCGCACCGGAGCGGTGAACCTCGGCCAGGGCTTCCCGGACGAGGACGGCCCGCGCGAGATCCTCGACGCCGCGCGCGACGCCATCGCGTCCGGGCTCAACCAGTACCCGCCGGGTCCCGGCTTCCCCGTCCTGCGCGAGGCGATCGCCGCGCACCGGCTGCGCTTCTCCGGGATCGCCCTCGACCCCGACGGCGAGGTCCTCGTCACCACGGGCGCCACCGAGGCCCTGGCCGCGGCTCTGCTGGCCCTGCTCGAGCCGGGCGACGAGGTCGTCACCTTCACTCCCCACTACGACGCCTACGGAGCCCTGATCGCCCTCGCCGGAGGGGTGCATCGCACCGTGCTCCTGCGCGGCCCCTCCTTCGCGGTCGACCACGACGAGCTGACGGACGCGGTGAGCGACCGCACGCGCGTCATCCTGGTGAACGACCCGCACAACCCGACCGGTGCCGTCCTCCCGGCCGAGACCCGCGAGCTGATCGTGCGGCTCGCCGAGCGGCACGACGCCGTGATCCTGACGGACGAGGTCTACGAGCACCTGCGCTTCGACACCCCGCACGTCCCGCTGGCCTCCCTTCCCGGAGCCTTCGAGCGGACGCTGTCCGTCTCCTCGGCGGGCAAGACCTTCAGCACCACGGGCTGGAAGATCGGCTGGGTGACGGGCCCGCGCGAGCTGATCACGGCCGTCCTCGCCGTGAAGCAGTTCCTCACCTACGTCAGCGGCTCGCCGTTCCAGGGGGCCGTCGCCCTCGGGCTCGGGCTCCCGGACGCCTTCTTCACCGGCGCGGCGCAGACTCTTGCGGCCAAGAAGGACCTGCTGTCGGCGGGCCTGGCTGCTGCGGGCTTCGGCGTCGCGCCCTCCTCGGGCGGCTACTTCGTCGTCGCGGACGCGGCACCGCTCGGCTACGACGACGGGGTCGCGCTCTGCCGGGCGCTCCCGGATCTCGCGGGAGTGGTGGCGGTGCCCGTGTCGGCGTTCTGCCGCCCCGAGGACGCCGCTCCCTACCGCTCGCTCGTCCGCTTCGCCTTCTGCAAGCGGTTCGAGGTGCTGGAGACCGCGGTCGCGGGCCTCGCCCGCATGGCGCGCTGAGGAGCCGGCCTCAGCGGATTCGGTCGGATGCCCGGCGCCGTCGGGCCGGGGGCGGCGGTCAGAGCGGCAGCACCCGGAAGCGCCGCAGCGCCAGAGCGGGGTTCTTCGCGCGCGCCGCGTCGATCCGCTCGCGCGAGACCCAGGCGACGGCGACATCCTCGACCTCGCCGAGGGTGACGGTCTCGACGCCCATCGGATCGACGATCATGCTCGTGCCGACTCCGATCGGCGGGGTCTGGTCGGCTGCGACGAGGTACACCGTGTTCTCGAGCGCGCGGGCGGTGACCAGCGTCCGCCAGTGCGCCTCCTTGAGCGGGCCGCGCACCCACTCGGCCGGTGCCGCGATGACGTCGACCCCGGCGTCGACCAGCCAGCGGCTGACCTCCGGGAAGCGCAGGTCGTAGCAGGTCTGCAGCCCGACGACGAGGCCGCCGACCTCGAACGTCTCGGGTGCGGCGATCTCCCCCGCGGCGACCCACTCCGACTCGGTCTGGCCGAAGGCGTCGTACAGGTGCAGCTTGCGGTAGCGGGCCACGAGCGCGCCCTCGGGGTCGAGCGCGACGAGCGTGTTCGCGATGCGGCGCCCGTCCACCGCCTCGACCATGCCCGCCACGAGGTGGATCCGGAGCTCGCGCGCGAGCGCCGCGAGAGCCGTGACGAACGGGCCGTCGAGCGCCTCGCCCGCCGCGACCAGCTCGGGCCCGAGCGGATCGGTGAAGGCGGAGCTGTACTCCGGCAGCACCACCATGCTCGCGCCGCGCTCGGCGGCGATCCGGGCCAGGCGCTCGATCGTCGCGATGTTCGCCTCCCGGTCCGTCGAGGGGGCGAACTGCGCCACGGCCATGCCGACGGCGCCGGTCATCAGCTCGGCGGGTAGAGGAAGAGGGCGACCTGGGAGGCCGGGATGGTGCGCTTGTGGTACGCGTGGTCGTTGCCCCAGTTGTACTCCTCGAGCGAGACCGTGCCGTCGGAGTTGACGGCCTGCACGTAGGCGACGTGGTTGCCGGTGAACCAGGCGACCGCGCCGGGGACGGGCGTGCTGCTGGTCACCCAGCCGTGGGAGGCCCACTGGCCGGCCCACGCGTAGGCGCTGCCCCCGCCCGGGGTCATGTTGCCCCAGGTCCACTTGAAGGGTGCGCTCGTCGAGCCCTGGTCGCGATTGATCCGCCAGGCGACGAAGTCGACGCACTCGCGGTAGTAGTACCGCAGCGGCGAGAGGCCGCCGCCCTGGTCGTCGGTGAGCTGGTCGCGCCAGGGGTAGTCGTCGCCCTCCTCGCGGGGCGTGACCGAGGTGCTGGTGCCGCCGCTGCCTGCGGCGGCGCCGTCCGCGCCGGTCGTGCCTGCCGCGGCCTGCGCCTCCTGGGCGAGGCGGGCGGTCTCGGCGTCGCGGGCGGCCTGCTCGGCGGCGGCGAGCGCGCGCGCCTGGGCGGCCGCCTCGTCGAGCTGGGCCTGGGTCGGTGCGGTGAAGGAGTCGCGGATGACCTGCTCCTGGACCGCGGTCGGCGCGACGGTGAGCTTCTGGTTGCCGAGCGCCTGCACGCGGGCGGCGGCCTCGACGGCGGCCTGCGAATCGGGTGCCGGGTCGAAGGAGTAGGCGGGGAGCGCGGAGACCGCCACGAGGCCCGCGATGGCGGCGAGGGCGACCGTGCTGACGGTCGCGCGGAAGACACGGCCCCGGCGGCGCCGCACGGGGCGGACGGGCGTGAGGACCGGAGTGGCGACGCGTGCCGCGGGCAGCGCGTGCGGCGCCTGCCGCGGGCTCCGCCGGGTCGGGCGGTCGCCGAGCCCCTCGTTCGAGCCGTCGTCCCCGCGTTCGTCCCTCACAGCAGCACCCCTCGCATCGGGGTCGAGCCTAACGTGCGGGCCGGTCCGGCACACGCGTCGGCGCGGAGCGTCGGGAGGCCGGTCCGCGGATGCGGGTCGCGCGAGACCGGCTCGCGGTCGGCGGCGCCGCGGGCGGGTCCGACGGTGACGCGGACGGGCGACCGGAGTAGCGTCCGGAGCGGAGCGGGCGCGACGGTGCGGCCGCGGGAGGGAGGACGGCGATGATCCGGAGCGAGAGGGCCTTCAGCGGCTTCGGCGTGGACGACGTGGAGGCGGCGCGGGCCTTCTACGGCGGAGTGCTCGGGCTCGAGGTCGAGCTGAACGCGATGGGGATCCTCGACATCCGGCTGCCGGGCGGAGGCCGCGCGATCGCGTACCCGAAGCCGGACCACGAGCCGGCGTCGTTCACGATCCTGAACTTCTCGGTGGAGGACGTCGACGCGGCGGTCGCCGAGCTGCACGCGGCAGGCGTCACCACGGCGATCTACGACGACCCGTCGCTGCCGACCGATGCGGACGGAGTGATGCGCGGCCACGGGCCGACGATCTGCTGGTTCCGCGATCCGGCGGGCAACGTGCTGAGCGTGATCGAGGGCGACTAGGTCTCGGCCCTAACACCGTCAGCCGCGGGCAGCACGTCCGCGACCCGCGTTAACGACGAAAGCCGGCCCTTCTCAGGACCGGCTTTCGCTTTCTTGTTGCGGGGGCAGGATTTGAACCTACGACCTCTGGGTTATGAGCCCAGCGAGCTACCGAACTGCTCCACCCCGCGGCACAAGAAGAGACATTACACGCGTTCCGGCGCCGGTGCAAATCGACGCGGCGGTGGGAGCGGGCTCCGGTCTCAGGCGGGCTTGGCGGCGCGCAGCACGGCGCTCCCGTCCACGCTCAGCCCGACCGCCGTCAGGGCGGCTGCGAGCTCGGACGAGGTGCGCGACCAGGTGCGGACGTCGGCGCCGACGGGAGCGGACGACGACGGGGCGACGAGCACCGCTCCGCCGGGGGCGACGAACCACTCCACCAGCCGCGCCCACTCCTCCAGGTCGGGGAGCCACGAGACGACGCCGGCGCTGCAGAGCACGACGTCGAACGAGTCGGGCTCCGGCAGCATGTGCCGCAGCTCGTAGAGGTTCGCGCAGACGAAGCGGGCGGAGCCGGCGAGGTCCCTGTCCGCGGCGGCGGCGCGTGCTCGGCGCACCGCGGGCATCGAGAAGTCGACGCCCACCACGCGGGCGCCGCGCTCGGCGAGCTCGAGCGCGTCGAGCCCGTCGCCCGAGCCGAGCTGGAGGATCCTCGGCCCGGGGTCGAGGAGCGCCGCGGTGACGAGCTCCGGGTGGAGCGCACCCTCGCCGGTGCGCTCCTCCCAGTACGTGCGGTTCAGCTCGAGCCACTCCCCCGAGCGGAGGTGCTCGCCGCGGTCGACCTGCACCATGCGGGCTACTGGCCGCCCTCGGCCTGCAGCGCCCGCGAGAGCGCCTCGGTCAGCTGCTCGTCCGCCGCCGCGAAGGCGGTGAGGTCGCCCGCCTTGAGGGCGTTCTCGCGAGCCGTGAGTGCGTCCCGCGCGTCGTTCAGCGCCTGCTGCAGCGCCGTCTGGTCGCCCGTGGCCGGCGTGGAGCCGGTGCCGCCGGTCGTGCCGCCCGCGTCGCCTCCGGTGTCGCCGCCCGAGGTGCCGGTGCCGGCGTCCGGAGTCGTCGGCGTGCCGGTGTCGCCCGCGTCGGCTCCCGAGTCGCCGCCGAAGAGGCTGTCGAGGGCCGCGTCGAGGGTGTCCTCGAAGGCGATGTCGTCACCGAACGCGACCAGCACCTTCTGCAGGAGCGGGAAGCTCGTGTCTCCGTTGGAGCGCACGTAGATCGGCTGGACGTAGAGCAGGCCGCCGCCGACCGGCAGCGTGAGCAGGTTGCCCCTCGTGACGGTGGTGTCGCCGCGGGAGAGGATGTTCAGCTCGTTCGCGACCGTCGGGTCGGTGGTGAACGCGTTCTGCACCTGGCCGGGGCCGGGCACCGTGTCGTCCTTCGGCAGCTCGAGCAGGCGGAGCGTGCCGTAGCCGTCGGCCACGGAGCCCGCCGTCGAGCCGGCGTCGGAGTCGGCCACGAGGTAGCCGGTCAGCACGTTGCGGCTGGCCTGCGCGCCCTGGACGCTCGCCGGGATGTACGTCGAGTAGAGCGAGTACGACGGCACGTCCTGATCCGGCGTCTGCAGCGTCAGGTAGTACGGAGGCTGCAGGCTGGTGCCGGTCGCGGCGGCCGTGGTCGCGGCTCCGCTCGTCGGGTCGTTCGGCGTCGCCCAGGCGTCCTCGCGGGAGTAGAAGGAGCCCGCGTCGGTGACGTGGTAGGTGCCGAGGACCGCGCGCTGGACCTTGAAGAGGTCCTCCGGGTACCGGACGTGGCTGAGCAGCTCGCCCGACATGTCGCTCACGGGCTTCACCGTGGTCGGGAAGATCTTCTGCCAGGTCTGCAGGATCGGGTCCTCGGTGTCCCACGCGTAGAGCGTGACGCTGCCGTCGTACGCGTCGACGGTCGCCTTCACCGAGTTGCGGATGTAGTTGACGTCGTCGGTCGGGAACTGCTGCTGCGTGTTCGTGTCGGCGATCGCCTGCGAGAGGCTCTGCACCTCCGAGTACGGGTAGTCGGCCGAGGTGGTGTACCCGTCGACGACCCACTTCACGCGGCCGTCGACGACGGTCGGGTAGGCGTCGGAGTCGAGCTTGAGGTACGGTGCGACCTTCTGGACGCGCTGCACGGGATCGCGGTCGTAGAGGATCTGCGAGTCGTCGTTCACGCCGTCCGAGAGGAAGATCTGCTCGGACTGGAACTTGATCGCGTAGACGAGCTTCTTGAAGACGTTGTCGAGAGCGGGGCCGCCCTCGCCGTCGAAGGTCGTGTAGGTCTGCTGCGCGCCGTCGGTGCCCGAGGGGTAGTCGAGCTCGATGTCGCGCGAGTCGTTGCCGCCCACGATCGAGTACGGCGGGGAGTTCTCGCCGAAGTAGATCCGCGGCTCGTAGTCGCCGAGGTCGCCCGTCGTCGGGACGCCGGACTCGATGAACACCGGCTCGCCGTCGGCCGAGCGCTGGTTGCCGTAAGCGGCGACCAGGCCGTAGCCGTGGGTGTAGACCAGCGTCTGGTTGTACCAGGTCTGGTTGGTGCCGAGGCCGTTGAGGTTCAGCTCGCGGACGCCGACCACGGCGTCCTGCGTCGATCCGTCGATGGAGTAGCGGTCGACGTCGAGCGCGTTCTGCGTGTCGCCGAACTTGTAGTACTGGCGGAACTGCTGCAGCTGCGAGAACGCGTCGGTGACGACGGCGGGGTCGAGGATGCGGATGTTCGCGGTGGTCTCGGCGTCCGAGCGCAGGGCGCCCGGCTCGGCGTCGGTGGTCGCGTCGTAGGGGATGACGTCGACGTCGCTGACGCCGTAGGCCTGGCGCGTCATGTCGATGTTGTTCTGGATGAAGGGCTGCTCGAGCGTGCGCTCGTTGGGCTCGACCTGGAACTTCTGCACGATCCACGGGTAGAGGGAGCCGACGAGCAGGCTCGACACGATCAGCAGCGCGGTGCCGATGACCGGGAAGCGCCAGCGGCCGATGAAGGCGGTGACGACGAAGAGGATCGCGACCAGCGCCGCGATGCCGGCCAGGATCTGCAGGCCCGGGATCGTCGCGTTGACGGTGGAGTAGGTGGCGCCGGTGATGCGGGGCCCCTGCTGCGCGAGCGTCGCGTACTGGTCGAGCCAGAGGCTGACCGCCTGCACGGCGAGGTAGAGGGCGGCGATGACCGCCAGCTGGATGCGCGAGGCCTTCGAGATGCGGATCTCGCGGCCGTTCACCCGGATCGCTCCGTAGAGGTAGCCGGTGGCGAGGGTCGCGAACGCCGAGATCAGCAGGACCGCCGACGCGAAGCCGACGATGCTCTGGTAGAAGGGCAGCTCGAAGAGGTAGAACGACGTGTCGAGGCCGAACTGCGGATCCGTGGTGCCCGAGGGCGTGCGGTTCCAGAAGGTGAGGCTCGTCTGCCAGCGGGTGGCGGAGGAGACGCCGGCGAAGAGGCCGAGCACCGCGGGGATCCCGAAGGTGGCCAGGCGCCGCAGCGGCTCCACGACCTGCTGGTAGCGGTCGATCTGCGAGTTGAGCTTCGCGTAGACCGGCCGGAGGCGGTACGCCAGCATCAGGCTGATGAACACCGGCACCGCCATGGCGACGAAGCCGATGACGAAGAGACCGCCCGCCGCCGCCCACTGCGTCGTGAGCACGGAGAGGAAGCCGAGCTGGTCGTACCAGAGGATGTCGGTGTACAGACCGGCGAAGACGAAGAACGCCACCACCAGGACGGCCACCACCACGACAGTGACGGCGAGGACGCTCCGTCTCTTCCGCGGCGGGGTTTCGGTTGCTGTGGAACTCACGTGAGGGCCTCTTGCTGTCGAGATGTGAGGGGAGGCCACCCATGCTATGCGACGGCTGTCCGGCTCACCTGGGCGTCGACCCGGGGTCGGCGGGCGGGATCAGTCGAGGGGAGCGGCGGTGCTGCAGTCCGGCAGCCCGGAGGTGTCGCCCGCGGCGATGCCCTTCAGTGCGGCGAGGGCGTCGTCGAGGGTCGAGACCGCGAGCACGTCGAGCCCGTCGGGGACGTGGCCGACGACCTCGTTGCAGTTGGTCGCGGGGGCGAGGAAGTACTCGGCTCCGGCGCCCTCCGCCCCGTAGAGCTTCTGGCGGATCCCGCCGATGGCGCCGACCTCGCCGGCCGCGTCGATCGTGCCGGTCCCGGCGACGCTCCGCCCGCCGTTGAGCTCGCCCTCGGTGAGCTTGTCGATGATCCCGAGGGCGAACATCATGCCCGCGCTCGGCCCGCCCACGTCGTCCAGCTGGATGTCGACCTCGAACGGGAAGTCGAAGGCCGCTCCGGGGAGGACGCCGATGACGGCGGCGCCGTTCGAGTCGCGCGGCGTGACCTCCACCTCCTGCCGGACGCCCTCGCGCTCGATGCTGACCTGCACCGGGGAGCCGGTGCCGAGGGTCTGCAGGGTCGCGCGCAGGGCGGTCGCGTCGGCGACAGGGGTGCCCGCGACCGCGAGGATCTCGTCCCCCGCCTCCAGGACGCCCTCGGCCGGGGAGCCCTCGGGCACCTGCACGACCGAGACGCGCTGCTCGACGGGGTAGCCGAGCTCGGTGAGCGCGGCGGCGATCGCCTCCTGCTGGGAGTCGGTCATCTCGGCCTGGTTCGCCTCGTCGCGCTCCTCGACCGTGGAGGAGGGAGGGAAGATCGCGTCGACCGGGACGACCGCCTTGGTCCTGTCGAACCAGGCGCTCGCGACCTCGACCCAGGTGGGCAGGCTCTGCGGGTTGCCGACGACCGACACGGTGAGCATGTCGAGCGTGCCGGCCGTGGGGTAGGTGATGCGGTCCGGGATCGAGATGAGGGGCACGTCCTTGCTGCTGCCCAGGGTGTCGAACACGGGGCCGGGCTGCTCGATCACGTAGGGGGCGGGCGCGACGCCCAGACCGACGACGACGGCGACACCCGAGAGGAGGACGACCGGTCCGACCCACGGGCGGCGCGAGGAGGAGGAGGGGCGCGGGTCGTCGGAGAACAGCGACACGGGGGCCTTTCTGGCAACGGGTGGAGCGGCTCCGCCGGGATGTTCGCGGCGGGCGGAAGCGGGCTGGGCCCGAGCGGTGCTCTGCACGCCGAGGCCCCGGGCGCTCGGGCTAACGTAGCTTGCACGACTGGGAGTCGCGCCGGAACCGGCGCCCTGTGCAGGGCCGCGGAGGCGGTGCGGCGACCGGATTCAGGTGAGCGACGGAGGGCTGATCCCGATGGCCGATGGCGACAGTGCGGACCGAGCGGGCGGCGGCTCCGAGGACGAGTTCCGGGAGATGCTGCGGCAGTTCCTCTCGGGGAACGGCCCGGTCGACCCCTCGCAGCTCGCAGGAGCGGCAGGCCTGCCGAACGACCCGGTGGCCCTGCAGAACCTGCTCTCGCAGCTGCAGAGCGCGATGCAGCAGAACGGCGACGGCGGCGTCAACTGGACGCTCTCGCTCGAGCAGGCGAAGCAGCTCGCGCGCGCCGAGTCCGCGCCGGTGTCCGACTCCGTGCGGGCTCCGATCGACGCGGCCTTCGGCGTCGCCGCGCTCTGGCTCGACGAGGTCGCGTACGTCTCCGAGCTGAGCCGCACGCCGCGCTCGATCAGCCGCCTCGAGTGGATCTCCCTGACGATGCCGGTCTGGACCCAGCTCGCCGAGCCGGTGGCGCTGAGCATCTCGGACGCGCTGACCCGCGTGCTCCGCGAGCAGGCCCCGGAGGAGATGCAGGCGATGATCGCCGGTGCCGAGGGCATGATGCGCGGGATCGGCGGCACCCTGTTCGCCCTGCAGCTGGGCCAGGTCGTCGGGCAGCTCGCCGCCGAGGTCGTCTCGGGCGGCGACATCGGCATCCCGCTGCTGGAGGAGAACGACGCGGCGATCCTGCCGCAGAACGTCGCCGCGTTCGGCGAGGGCCTCGACATCCCGCTGGACCAGGTGCAGCTGTACCTGGCGGTCCGCGAGCTCGCGCACGCCCGCCTCTTCCGGCACGGCAAGTGGCTCCGTCTCGCCCTCATCTCGCAGATCACCGACTTCGCGCGCGGGATCAGCATCGACACCACCCGCCTCGAGGAGCTGGCCGAGGGCTTCGACCCGTCGAACCCCGAGAAGCTCCGCGACGCGATGACCTCCGGCGCGCTCATCCCGCCGAAGACGGAGGAGCAGCTCGCCGCGCACGGCCGCCTCGAGACCGTCCTCGCCCTCATCGAGGGGTGGGTCGACGTCGTCACCGCGGCGGCGACCACTCGCCTGCCCAGCGCCGGGGCGATCGCCGAGACGGTCCGCCGCCGCCGCGCCTCCGGCGGGCCGGCCGAATCCGCCTTCGCCACCCTCGTCGGCCTGGAGCTGCGCCCGCGCCGCCTCCGCGAGGCCGCCGCGATGTGGCAGGCCGTGACCGACGCCGTCGGGCCCGAGGCCCGCGACTCCCTCTGGTCGCACCCCGACCTGCTCCCCGGCTCGGAGGACCTGGACGACCCGAGCGCGCTCGTCGCCCGGCTCACGGCCGAGGCCCGCGGCGAGACCCCGGAGCCCGACGAGATGGACCGCGCGCTGGAGGACCTGCTGAACGGCACGATGCCGCGCGAGGGCGACGGCGCCTCCGGAGACGCCCCGGACACGACCGACGACGCCGGCTCGCCGGACGACGACGACCGCGGCTCCTCCCCCACGGGCGACCGCCCCGTCTGACCCCCGTCCGGCGCCCGCCTGTGGACAACTCGCGCGGCGCCGGGCCGGTCTCGGCCATGATCGCCGGATGGTGCTCCGGCTCGATCCCCGACTCCCCCTGCTCTGGCGCTCAGCGACCGCGGTGCAGCTCGGCCTCGACCGGCCGCACGCGGTGCTGGACGGCGTCGGCTACCCGGAGGAGCTGCTGCTCGACGCCCTCCGCGTGGGCACCAGCGCCGGCACCGTCCGCCTGATCGCGGCGCGCGCCGGAGCGAGCGAGGCGCGGGTCGACGAGGTGCTCGAGGCGCTCCGGCCGGTCCTGCTGCGCAGCGTCGAGCCAGGCCCTCCCCCGGCACCGCGGGTCGTCGTCGAGGGGACGGGCGCGGCACCGGACGCACTGCGCACGCTGCTCCGGAGCGAGGGCTGCTCGCTGCTCGCCGACGACGGGACGCCGGACCTCGCCGTGCTGATCGCCGACTTCGCGGTCGCCCCCGCCCGCGCCGCGCACTGGCTCGCGGCCGACGTGCCGCACCTGGCGGTGGTGTTCGGCGACGAATCGGTGCGCCTCGGACCCCTGGTGGAGCCGGGGTCCGGACCGTGCCTGCACTGCGCCGAGCGGGACCGGATGGACCTCGACCCGGATCGCGCGCGCCTCGTGATCCAGGTGCTCGGCCGCTCAGCCCCCACCCGCACGCCGCTCGCGAGCGCCGCGATCGCCGTGGCGGCCGCCGACGCCGTGCTGCGGCGGCTGCTCGCGGGCTGGCGAGGGCTCCGCGGGGCCGAGCGGATCTACAGCGACGCCTCCGGAGCCTTCACCGTGCGGGAGCGGGAGCCGCACCCCGAGTGCGCGTGCCGAGCTCTTCGAGGAAGCGCGACGGCTCCCTCCGCGTGACGCGGCCGACCGTCGAGCGCGCCCACGAGAGGCGCAGGCGCCGGCGGGCCCGGGTGATGCCGACGTAGAGGAGGCGCCGCTCCTCGTCGATCGCCTCGAGGCCGGCGGCGTACGAGATCGGCAGCAGGCCCTCGGCGAGCCCCATCAGGTGCACCGACTCCCACTCGAGGCCCTTCGCCGAGTGCAGCGTGGCGAGGGTGACCGCGCCGCGGTCCGGCTCGTGGTGCACCTGCTGGCGTGCGATCAGGTCGTCGGTGAACTGCCGGAAGGTCCATCCGGCAGGGGCCTCGTCGACGAGGCGGGCCAGCGTGTCCAGCGACTCCCACCGGTCGCGCACCGCACCGGGCGCCGACGGGGGCTCGGCGCTCCAGCCGAGCGAGCGGAGGACGTCGCTCACCGACTTGAACAGCGGCTCGCCGCTGATCGACACGGACGCCGCGCGCAGCTGCATCACGGCCTGCTTCACCTCGGGGAGGTCGAAGAAGCGCTTGCCGCCGCGCATGTGCGCGCTCACTCCCCGCTCGTGCAGGGCGTGCTCGATGACCGCCGACTGGCTGTTGGTGCGGAAGAGGACCGCGATGTCGGAGGGGCGCACCCCTGCCTCGATGTCGGCCGCGACCCGCGCCGCGATCCCGCGCGCCTCCGCGATGTCGTCCGGGTAGGCGTCGATCGCGGGCTCCGGCGCCTCGGCGGCGGCGACGGCGTGGAGCGAGAGGGCGCCGGGCCTGCCCCGCATGAGGCGGTTCGCGGTCTGGACGATCGGCACGGCCGAGCGGTAGTTCTCCTCCAGACGCACCACGGTGGCGGCCGGCCAGCGGGACGGGAAGTCGAGGAGGTAGTCGGCCCGCGCACCCGCGAAGGAGTAGATGGTCTGGCTGGCGTCGCCGACGACGCAGAGGTCGCTCCGGTCGCCGAGCCAGAGCTCCAGGAGCCGCTGCTGCAGCGGCGAGACGTCCTGGTACTCGTCGACGACGAAGAAGCGGTACTGCTCGCGCACCTGCATCGCCATCGCGGGCTCGGACTCGAGCATCCCGGCGGTCACGAGCAGGACGTCCTCGAAGTCGATCTGGCGGCGCTGGTCCTTCAGCCCCTCGTACTCGTCCACGAGCGCGACCGTCTGCTCCAGGGTGAGCCGTCCGGGCAGGGGGCGCGTGCGGGCGGCGACGGCGTACTGCTCGAGGGAGAGGGCGGACACCTTCCGCCACTCGATCTCGGCCGAGAGGTCGCGGAGCGTCGCCGTGTCGAGCTTCAGGCGGAGCCGCTCGGCCGCGTGCCCGAGCAGGCGGGCCTTGCCGTCGAGCAGCTGGGGCATCGTGCCCCCCACCAGCTGCGGCCAGAAGTAGCCGAGCTGCGAGAGAGCCGCTGCGTGGAACGTGCGGGCCTGGACGCCACCGGCGCCGAGCACCCGCAGGCGCGAGCGCAGCTCGGCCGCGGCGCGGCTGGTGAAGGTCAGGGCCATGACGCGACCGGGCGTGTAGACGCCGGTCGCCACTCCGTGCGCGATGCGGTGCGTGATCGTCCGGGTCTTGCCCGTGCCCGCTCCCGCGAGGACGCAGACCGGCCCCAGCAGCGCCTCCGCCGCCTCGCGCTGCCCCTCGTCGAGTCCGTCGAGCAGGGTCACGCGATCGGGCCGTTCTCCAGCTCGCCTCCGTACCAGTCCTCGATCATCGCGCGGGCGATCGACGAGCGGCCGGGCAGCAGCACGGACTCGAGCGAGTCGTGCAGCTGCTGCCGGGTGAACCAGCGCAGCTCGACGATCTCCTCGCCGTCCGGGAGCAGATCCTCCGGGGACTGGTCCTCGGCGAGGCGGGCGGTGAAGCCGACCATGAGGGAGGCGGGGAAGGGCCAGGGCTGCGAGCCGAGGTACTGCGGGTCGACGACGCGCATGCCCGACTCCTCGCCGATCTCGCGGATCACGGCGGCCTCGAGCGACTCGCCCGGCTCGACGAAGCCGGCGAGCAGGGAGAAGCGGCCGGTGCCCCACATCGCGTTCGAGCCGAGGAGGAGGCGGTCGTCCGCGTCGAGGACGCAGACGATGATCGCCGGATCCGTGCGCGGGAAGACCTGGCTGCCGTCGGTGGGCGAGCGGCGGACCCAGCCGCCCTGCTCGACGACGGTCGGGTCGCCGTTGCGGGGCGAGTAGCCGTGCGAGGCGTGCCAGTTCGCGATGGCGAGAGCCTCGGTGAACAGGCCCGCGTCGCGGTCGCTCAGGCGCTCGGCGATCGGGCGCAGGCCGCTCCACCGCTCCTCGTCGGGCTCGAGCTCGGCGGCGGCCGCGTCGGTGAGGACGGTCGCGATGACGGGGGTTCCGACCGGCTCGCCGGGGGCCTCGGCGAGCGTGCGGCCGAGGTAGATCCGGAGGGTGCCGGCGGTCACGTCCTCGGGGCGGCGCAGGAGGAGGCGGTCGGCCTCGACCAGGGTCCGGTCGTGGTGCAGGACGAGCACGCGGGTGGCGGGATCGGCGAGCAGCTCGTCGAAGAGCGCGGGCCGCGAGCGTCCGACGCCGTCGCGGTCGGCCGCCTGTCGCGAGAGCGGGAGGCGATCGGCGAAGGGCAGTGACATCCGGGGCTCATTTCGTGACGGGGGCCGCGAGGACCGCTGTCGCGGGCCTTCGACGGCATCGGCGGGACAGCGCGTGGCGGCGGGCCGGCCGGGCACGAGCCGCCTACCCTGGAAACCATGGCCAGATCCCATCTCACTCTAGCCGCGCTGGCCACCTCGGCCGTCGAGGGCCTCGACGTCCGCTCCGCGCGCCCCTTCACGTCCTCGACGCACGGCGACTTCGACTCCGCCCTGCTGACGACGCGCGAGGGCGCCCGCCTCGTCGTGCGCGTTCCCACGTCCGCGCTCGCGGAGCAGGAGCAGCTCGGCGACCTCGTCGCGCTCCGAGCGCTGACCGCCGGCATCCGCAGCCGCCTGCCCTTCGATCTGCAGGAGAGCGTCGGGCAGACGCCGTTCGACGGCACCCGCGCGGTCGTCTACGAGTACCTCGAGGGAGATCGCGTCCTCATCGACGACGTGGCCGCGCAGAGCGGGCTCGCGGACTCGATCGGCCGGGCCGTCGGGGCGATCCACTCGCTCCCGGTGTCGTTCGTCCAGGAGGCGGGCCTGCCGATCGCGACCGCGCGCGACAGCGTGAACGAGACGGTCGCGGTGATCGAGCGCGCGGCCGACACCGGCCACGTCCCGGCGGCGCTCGTCGCGCGCTGGGAGTCGGCCTCCTCCGACGAGGCGCTCTGGCAGTTCGACCCGACCGTGGTGAACGGCTCGATGAC
Organism: Rathayibacter sp. AY1C7; assembly: GCF_002931865.1. Taxonomy (NCBI): domain Bacteria; kingdom Bacillati; phylum Actinomycetota; class Actinomycetes; order Micrococcales; family Microbacteriaceae; genus Rathayibacter; species Rathayibacter sp. AY1C7. The sequence continues at coordinate 180,600 of NZ_PSWB01000003.1, forward strand.
CGCCGACTCCTTCCTCCGCTCGGGCGACGTCGTCGCGGCCGTGCTCGGCTGGGCGGCGCTGCGGGTCGGCGACCCGGCGCGCGACCTGCACTGGCTGCTGAGCGCCCCGGGCTCCGAGACGGCGCTCTCCGCCTACTCCCGGATGCGCGCGGGAGCAGTGGACCGCACGATCCGCCAGCGCGCCCAGCTCTACGCCGAACTCGAACTCGCCCGCTGGCTGCTGCACGGCACCGAGACCGACGACTCCGCCATCGTGGACGACGCGGTCGCCATGCTCGACACGCTGGTCGACAGCGTGCTCGGCGACCTCTCCGCGCCCCTCTCGACCGACACCGGCCCGGTGCTGGAGGTCTCAGAGGTCGAGGAGCTGCTCAACCGCACGCCGGGAGCCCGCACGAGCTCCTCCGCTCACGGCCGCGGGCTCGCTCCCGTCGCCGAGGAGAGCGACTCTGCGAGCTCGCGCTCGGAGTAGAACCGCTCGGGCCGCAGCACGAGGTCGTCGGCGACGAAGTAGAACACGGCGTCGACGCTCTTGAGCGGCACCCCCCGCCAGCGCGAGTAGGCGAGCCGGTACAGCGCGAGCTGGAACTGCTTGAGCTCGAGGTCGGCGGCGTCCTTCGGCGCCCGCCCGGTCTTCCAGTCGACGATCTGCACGCCGTCCTCCGTCGGGTACACCGCGTCGAGCTTGCAGACGACGACGTGGCCGGCGAGCTGGAGGTGGATCTCGATCTCGACCGCCTCCGGGCGCCGGTCGGCCCACTCCGAGCGCTCGAACGTGGCGATCAGGGCGTCGAGCCGCTCCTGCTCGACGGACGCGGGGCCGGCGTCGTCGAGCTCGTCGGGGAAGGTGTCGACCGCCTCCGCCCCGCCCTGGACGCCGAAGCGGTTCTCGACCCAGGAGTGGAAGGTCGTGCCGAGCCGGGTCTGCCGGTAGGGGCGCTCCGGCATCGGCCGGCGCAGCTGCGCGGCGACCTCGTCCGGAGTGCTGACGATGTCCTTGAACCGGGAGGCGGGGATGCGGGTGGGCAGCGGCGTGCGCTCGCCCCCGGCCAGCCGCACCGCCCGCTCGGCGAGCAGCAGGCGGATGTCGTCGCCGCGCGCTCCGAGCAGAGCGGGCTCGGCGCTGCGGACCCGGGCGGCGGCGGCGCGGACCCGGTCGCCGCGGGAGCCGAGCGGATCGTGGGGCCAGCGGAACGTGCGCGGGGCCCGCTCGAGCGGGTTCTCCTCGTTCGCGGGCTCGGTCGGCAGCGGCGGGATCGTGCCGGCCTCCTCGAGGTCGCGGAGGAAGACGCCCGGTCCGCGCGGCTTGGCCTGGCCGGCCCACCACGAGCCGCTGAGCAGGAGGTGGTGACGCGCCCGCGTGACGGCCACGTAGGCGAGACGCCGCTCCTCCGCCTCGTTGCGCTCGCGGAGGGTGTCGCCGAACGCTCCGATCGCGTCGACGACCTCCTTCTGCGTGCTGCAGCCGCGCCAGGCGAGATCGGGGAGCTCGGCGGCGTCGCCGCGGAACGCGTAGGGCATCGCGCCCAGTCTGACCCACCCGCGGAAGCCCTCGACCGGCGTGCCGGGGAGCTCGCCGTCGACCATCCGCGGGACGGCGACGAGGTCCCACTCCAGACCCTTGGAGCCGTGGATCGTCAGCAGCTGCACCGTCCCCGGTTCCGGGTCCTCCGGTCGCGGGGCCAGGCCGTCGCGCTTGTCCGCGAGGACGAGCCAGCGGAGGAATCCGCGGAGGGAGGAGCCGGTGCCGGCGCCGCGGTCGTCCGTCTGCAGGTACCCGGCCACCGCCTCCCGGAAGGCCTCGAGGTTGGCGCGGCCGTCCCCGCGCGACTCGTTCGCCTCGACCTCGATGTCCAGGCCCAGCTCCTGCTCGACCAGGGTGACGAAGTCGAGGAGGTCGAGCCCGGCCCGGGCGCGCAGCCGGGCGAACAGGGTGCCCGCCTCGTGCAGGCGCCGCAGGCCCTCGGCGCTGAACCCGCCGAGCGCGGAGTGGTCGATCCGCCCGTCGTCGCCGGGGCGGCGCGCCGCGATGAAGTCGAGGGCCTCGACGATCGAGCCGCCCTCGCCCTCGGTGACGGACGCGCGCATCCGCTCGCGCACATCCTCCGGGAGCAGCCGGTGCGCATGGTCGCGGGCCGCGAGCCACGAGGCGAGGTCGCGCAGCGCCTTGAGATCGCGGACGCCCAGACGCCAGCGGGCGCCGGCCAGGAGGCGGACGAGCTCGCTGCCGGCGGCCGGGTCCTCGACCACGGTGAGCGCGGCGACGAGGTCGGCGATCTCGGGCTGCCGCAGCAGGCCCCCGATGCCGAGGATGTGGTACCGGACGCCGTGCTTCGCCAGCGCGGCGGCGAAGCGGTCCATGTGCGCGCGCACCCGGAAGAGCACCGCGGCCGACGGCGGCTCGGCGCTCTGGCGCAGGCGCCCGGCGAACCAGGCGGCGACGTCGTCCGCCTCCTCTTCGATCGTCTCGGGGAAGGTGAGCTCGACCGGGTGCTCGGAGGCCTGAGGACCCGCGCTCAGCGTGTCGACCGCGACCGCGCTGCTCGCCGACAGCGGCTCCACGATCGCGTTCGCGGCGGTCAGCACACGGCGGCCGTTGCGCCAGCTCGTGCTGAGGGAGAAGCGGCCCGCTCCCCCGAAATCGGTGCCGAAGCGGCCGAGCCCCTCGGCGCTCGCACCGCGCCAGCCGTAGATCGACTGGTGCGGGTCGCCCACGGCCATCACTCCCTGCCCGGCGAAGAGCCGCGAGAGGAGGCGGGTCTGCAGCACGGAGGTGTCCTGGTACTCGTCGAGGAGCACCACCCGGTACCTCGCGCGGTGCTCGTCCACGATCCGCGGCACCCGGTCGACGATCCGCAGCGCGAGGGCCACCTGGTCCGAGAACTCGACGAAGCCGCGCTCGGCCTTCGCCTCCTGGAACCGCTCGGCGAGCGCCGTCAGCACCGGCAGCGCGCCCACGGCCTGCAGCGCCTTCTCGAGCTCGCGGTAGAGCCCCGAGCCGCTGCCTCCGCGCGGCAGCTCGCCCAGGCGGAGGAAGTCCTCGGCGAACGCGGCGACCGCGGCCGGATCGGCGAGGTTGTCGGCGAGGTCGTGCGCGAGCGAGACGACGAGGTCGGTCAGCCGGTCGATCCCCGCCTCCACCTCGAGGATGCGCGGATCGGCCGTGTCGGCCACGACTCCCCGCGCGAGATGCCAGGCGGAGGCCTCGGAGAGCACGGTCGCGTCCCCCTCGCGGCCGATCAGGGCGGCGTTGTCGCGGAAGATCGTGTTCGCGAAGGCGTTGTAGGTCGAGACGGTGGCGGCCTCGAACGGGTCGGGCGCCGACTGCCCGGGCGCGAGCGGGAGCAGGCCCGCCGCGCCGAGCTGGTCGATCCTCCGCCCGATGCGCTCGCCGAGCTCGGCCGCCGCCTTGCGGGTGAAGGTGAGGCCGAGCACCTCCGACGGCGCCGCGTGGCCGTTCGCGAGGAGCCAGAGGACGCGGTTGGCCATCGTCTCGGTCTTGCCGCTGCCGGCGCCGGCGACCACGAGGGCCGGCTCGAGCGGCGCCTCGATGACGGCGCGCTGCTCGGCGGTGGGCGGACGCAGGTCGAGGCGCTCGGCGATGGTCAGGGCGTCGATCACGGCAGCTCCTCCTCGGAGACGGCGGAGGGGTCGGGGTCGGCGGCGCCGGATGGATCGGCCGGCGCATCGGGATCCGGCCCCTCGGAGTCCTCCGGGTCCTCTGACTCGTCGACCTCGTCGATCGCCAGGAGGCCGTCCCCCGGGACCTCGGGCACCGCGTGGATGCGGTACCGCAGGGCGTCGCCGGGGGAGAACGGGGTCGCGTCGAGCAGGCCCGAGAAGCCCGCCGCCGCCATGCCCAGGGCCGCGGCGCGGACGCGCTCGCGCAGCCGCTCCAGCTCCTCCTCGCCGAAGCGCTCCTGGACCACCTCTCGGTACGGCTTCCCGCGCACGCCCGTCGCCACGAAGAGCAGCTTCGCGCCTCCCCCGTCGGCCGGGTCGGCCGCCTCGATCGCGCCTTCGGCGACGGCGAGCTGGTAGCTGCCCAGCTGCGCGTGCTCGGCGATGTCGTCCCTGCGGGGGGTGCTGCGGCCCGTCTTGAGATCGACGATCGTGACGGAGCCGTCGGCCGCGCGCTCGACGCGGTCGATCGAGCCGCGCACCCGGGCGGGCGGGACGTCGAGCTCGAACTGCTGCTCGCGGCCGAGCACCACGCCTCCCCCGCGCTCGAAGTCGGCGAGGTAGCCCGCGAGGCCGTCGATCAGCCGCCGTGTGACGCGCTTCTGCCGCTCCCCCAGCCAGGGCGACTCGAAGACCAGCTCGGGCCACCGCGACTCGAGAGCCGCCCACAGCTCCTGCGGATCGGGCCGCTCGGCGTTCTCGAGGACCCAGTGCACGAGGGTGCCGACCCCCATCGCCGTGCTCGTCGTGGAGCCGGAGACGGCGTCGACGAACCAGTCCAGAGGGGACCGCTCGAAGGCCTCGAGGCGGCTCGGCGAGACGGAGACGGGACGCTCGGGGTCGCCGACGTCGAAGAGCGGCTCCGTGGTCGAGGGCTCGAGCACCCCGGACCAGGAGGAGGGGTCGGCACCGGGGACCTCCGCGAGCGCCAGGGCGCTGAGCCCTCGGATGGCGACGGGAGCCTCGGTCGAGTCCGGTGTGGTGGCGGTCCGGCGCAGCGCCGCCACCGCCCCGCGCAGCGTGAGCGGCACCGCGGAGGCCGGATCGAGCCGCGGCGCGTCCGGCGGGGTGAGCCGGAAGAAGAGGGAGGGCGTCTCGTCCTCGCCCGCGACGGCGCTGAGCACCAGCTGCCGCCGGGCGCGGGAGGCGGCCAGGGCGAACATCCGGAGCTCGTCGTCGAGAGTGGCCTTGCGGGCGTCGAGCGGCAGTCCGCCCTCGCCGCGGGCGTGCCGCAGCAGACCGTCCGGATCGAGCAGCGAGCCGCGCTGGCGGAGGTTGGGCCAGACGCCGTCCTGCAGCCGCGCCACCACCACGACGTCGAACTCCAGGCCGACGACCGAGGAGGGCGTGCCGATGAGGACCGCGTCCTCGACGGAGCGCGGAGCGAGAGTGTCCTCGGGCACCTCCGCCTCGAGGATCTCGGTGACGAAGCCGATCGCGGAGTGCCCGGTCGCCCGCTCCACGAACCGGCGCGCGGCGCTGAAGAGGGCGACCACGCCGTCGAGGTTGCGGTTGGCCTCGGCGGCGGTCAGGCCGGTGCCGAGGGCGAGCTCGCGCCAGGAGGACGCGACGCGGCTGGACTCCCACGCCGACCACAGGAGCTCCTCGATCGAGCCCCCCTCCTCGTGCAGGCGGCGGACCCGGTCGATCGTCACGGCCAGCCGCTCGGCCTGCCGGGCGGGAGCGGAGTCGATGGTCGCGAATCGGCCGGGCGCTGCGAGGGCCTCGACCAGTAGCGGGTCGCTCGCGCGGATGCCGCCGGCGGCCAGCTCCTCCGCCCGGAGCGCGAGCCGGAGCCTGCGCAGCCCCAGCCGGTCGACCCCGCCGAACGGGCCGAGCAGCAGCTCCGCCGCGAGCTCCGCATCGAGGGGCCGCTCGCCGATCGCGACGCCGACCAGCACGAGCAGCGCCCGGGCCGCGTGATCGTCGCGCAGCGCCCGTCCGGCGAGCACGGAGCGGGTCGGCACCTCCGCCACCGCGAGCGCCTTCACCAGCGGCTGGACCGCGGCTCCGGAGCGGACGACGACCGCCATCCGCCGCCACGGCACTCCGTCGCGCAGCCGCCGCTCGCGCAGCAGCCGCGCCACCGTCGCCGCCTCCCGCGCCGCCGTCGGCGCGTGCAGCACCAGGACGGGCGCCGGGCCCGCCTCGGGGGCCGGAGCCGCGACCGCCGCCCGCTGCCGGCCGGCCGCCGCGGTGCCGATCCGCTCGGTGGCCGCGGACACGACCGCCCGCAGCGCGGCCGAGTGGCGGTGCACGCGCGCGAGCACCAGCGTCTCGACGTCGGACGCGCCGATGCTCGCGGCGAACCGGCCGAGCGTGTCGGAGGCCGCGCCGCGGTAGGCGCTGGTCGCCACGTCCGGATCGCCCAGCGCGATCACGGTCACCCCGCGCTCCGTCAGCGCCCGCAGCAGCACGAGCGTCGACTCGCTCGCCTCCTGGAGGTCGTCGACGACGACCAGACGCAGCGCGTCGATCCGCTCGCCGCCCTCGCCCGCGCGGATCGCCTCGGCCGCATAGGCCGCGAACTCCGCAGCGTCCAGGCGGGTCCCCGCCTGGGGCGCCATCCACTCGACCACCTCGCGCAGCTCGTCGAGCACGTCGGCCGCCGCGCTCCACTCGCCGCGCTCCGCGTCGATCCCGAGGGCGCGGATCGCGTCCGAGTCGAGCCCGTGCTCGGTCGCCCGCATCCCGAACTCGCGGAGCTCGGTCCGGAAGGTCCGCAGCCGCAGCACCTCGGGGCTGAACTCCTCCGGCCACCGCGGGCCGGTCCCCTCCTCGAGGTGGCCCTCGACGAGCTCCGACAGGAGTGCGTCCTGCTCGCCGCCGGTCAGGAGGGTCGGCCGCTCGAGGCCGCGCTCCTTGGCGGAGGAGGTGACCGCCTCGAACGCGAGCGAGGTCGCGGTCCGGGCGAGCGGGCCCCGGGTCGGCACTCCCAGCCGCAGGGCGAGCACGTCGCGCAGGGCGGTGGCGGCGGTGCGGCTGGCCGCGAGCACCACGACCGACTCGGGCGGGTACCCCCGCTCGAGGACGCGCTCGGCGACCAGCTCGACGACCGTCGTGGTCTTGCCCGTCCCCGGCGCCCCGAGCACGGCGGCGCTGCGGCCCTCGGGCAGCGCGAGCACCGCGCGCTGGGAGTCGTCCAGCACGACCGCGGGCTCGCCCGGGAGCGCCTCGCCGACGGAGGCTGCGGTGGAGGGAGCGGGGGTCGCGGGAGCGGTCACACGACCACGGTAGCCACCGGGTCCGACACTCCCGCCCGTCCCCGCCGGGAGCCCCGGCCGCCCGCTCCGCTCACCGCGAAACCGGCGCGGTCGTCCGAGCGCGGTCCCGTATCCTGACACCCTCGTCCCCTCCCGAAAGGCACTGCTGGTGGAAATCCGTATTGGAATGGTCAACACCCCGCGCGAGCTCAACTTCGAGTCGTCGATGTCCGTGACCGAGGTCGAGAAGACGGTGACCACCGCTCTCGAGGCCGGCACCGCCGTCCTCCGCCTCCGCGACGAGAAGGGCAAGATCTACATCGTCCCGACCGCCACCATCGCCTTCGTCGAGGTCGGCTCCGAGGAGTCGCGCCGCGTCGGCTTCGTCGCCTAGAGCGTCCCGGACGGACACGTCGTGGAGCTCCTCTTCATCACCCTGTTCGGGGTCCTGATCGGTCTCGCCGCGCGCTACGGGCTGCCGCACCGGCACCTGCACGGCTCCGTGCTGGTCCCGGCGATCGGCGGCCTCGTCGCCGCAGTCGTCTGGGTCGCACTGACCTGGGCGGGCCTGCCGTGGGACGGCGGCCTGATCTGGGTCCTGTCCCTCGTCGCGACCGCCGTGGTCGTCGTCCCGGTCGGCCTCTCGCTCGGGCGCAGCCGCGCCCGCCGCGACGAGGCCTCCCTGCAGGCGATGCTCTCGGGACGCGTCGCCCCCTGATCCGAGCCGGAGGCGCGGGAGTCCTCGGACTTCCGCGCCTCCGTCGTTCCGGATTCCGGGAAGTGCGACGCCGGGAACCGTCAGGCCGTGAGCCCCAGCGCGTCCATCCGGCGCGTGTGCGAGGCGATGAGCTCGGTGAACACCGGCTCGATCCGCGACTCGTCGGAGTCGTGGTTGCCCGACCCCATCAGCGCGGAGCGCGCCACGAGGAGGGTGTCGCCCACCAGGCGGCGGCCCCAGACGGCCAGGCGCGAGCCCAGGCGCTCGTCCGCGGCGATCTCGCGGCGGAGGATCGCGATCACGCCGTCGACGCCCGTGTCCGCGCCGAGCGTCTGCGCGATGCGCGGCCCCACGTCGGTGGGCAGCCCGCCGGTGAGGCGGATGAAGAAGTCGTCGAGCAGGCCCGCCGTGATGTACGCCGAGAGCAGCGTCTCGTGGAGGTCCGCACCGCGGGTGAGCCGCTCGAAGGTGTCGATCGCGGGGCGGAACGGAGTCATGGCCTCGCCGGGCTCCACGTCGCGGCGGCGCAGCTCGGCGACGACCGCGTGGTGCTTCGCGAGGGCCGTGCCGGCGGCGGAGGAGATGGCCTCCTTGTCCGCGAGGTCGTCGGTCTCGGCGACGGCGCGCGCCAGCACCTCGAACACCGCGAGCTGGAGGTAGGCGACCTGGCCGAGGTAGGGCAGCACCTCGGGGGTGAGGTCGGCGAGGTCGACGCGGTCGCGCTTCTGGCTCGACTCCCCGCGGGGCGTCAGGCGGGGCACCTCGAGCAGGGGACGTCGACGTCGGAACCAGGCAGCCATTTCCTCAGCATAGGGCGCCGGAGGAGCGGCGTTCCGGGGCCGGCGGGGCCGGGAGCAGTAGACTCGCCGGGATGTCACCGGCGCTGGATCGGTGACCCTGCGCCCGGAGTCGTACAGGGGCGTAGACCGTTCGACACGACAGGCGCTTCACTCCGTGACTTTCTCCGATCTGAACATCGACGACGACATCGTCGCCGCACTCGCCGCCAAGGGCATCCTCGAGCCGTTCCCCATCCAGGAGCAGACGATCCCCCTGGCCCTGCAGAAGCAGGACATCATCGGCCAGGCCAAGACCGGCACCGGCAAGACCTTCGGCTTCGGCCTCCCCCTCATCCAGGCCCTCGGCACCGACCCGGAGCCGGGCGTCAAGGCGCTCATCGTCGTCCCGACCCGCGAGCTCGCCGTGCAGGTCACCGAGGACATCGAGCTGGCCGCCTCCAACCGGCCGACCAAGATCGTCTCGATCTACGGCGGCAAGGCCTACGAGGGCCAGATCGAGCAGCTGAAGGCCGGCGCGCAGATCGTCGTCGGCACCCCCGGCCGCCTCCTGGACCTCGCCGGGCAGCGCCTGCTCTCGCTCGCCAACGTGCAGGTGATGGTCCTCGACGAGGCCGACAAGATGCTCGACCTGGGCTTCCTCTCGGACATCGAGAAGCTGTTCGCGCAGACGCCGCCCACCCGCCACACCATGCTCTTCTCGGCGACGATGCCGGGCGCGATCGTCGCGCTCGCGCGCCGCTTCATGAACAAGCCCATCCACATCCGCGCGACCGACCCCGACGAGGGCATCACGCAGGCGAACATCAAGCACATCGTCTACCGGGCGCACTCGCTCGACAAGGACGAGGTCATCGCGCGCATCCTGCAGTCCGAGGGCCGCGGCAAGACCGTCATCTTCACCCGCACGAAGCGCGCCGCAGCCCGCATCGTCGAGGAGCTCAACGACCGCGGCTTCAACGCGGCGGCCGTGCACGGAGACCTCAACCAGGAGCAGCGCGAGCGCGCGATGGCGGCGTTCAAGGCCGGCAAGAAGGACATCCTGATCGCCACCGACGTCGCCGCGCGCGGCATCGACGTGAACGACGTCACCCACGTGATCAACCACACGATCCCGGACGACGACCAGACCTACCTGCACCGCGTCGGCCGCACCGGGCGCGCGGGCAAGACCGGCATCGCGGTGACCTTCGTCGACTGGGAGGACCTGCACAAGTGGGCCCTCATCAACCGGGCGCTGGAGTTCGGCCAGCCCGACCCGGTCGAGACCTACTCGTCGTCGCCGCACCTCTACACCGACCTCGACATCCCCGCGGGGACCAAGGGACGGCTGAAGCCGACCCCGATCCCCGCCGAGGCGAAGGCCGACGCGCGCCCGGACCGGGGCGAGCGCTCCGACCGCGGCGAGCGCTCCGAGCGGGGCGACCGGCCGCCGCGTCGCCGCACCCGCTCCGACTCCGCCGACTCGACCGCTCCGCAGCAGACCGGCCCCGCTCCCTCGAGCGAGAGCAAGGAGCACCACGACGGCAACAGCGAGCCGCGCCGCCGCACCCGGTCGCGCCGCCGCTCGCCGCGCCCCGACGCGCAGGCCTGAGCCTCCGCGCCCCGAGCCCGTCCCCCCGCGATCCGTCGCGGGAGGGCGGGCTCCCGGCGTCTCAGCGGCTCTCCCGCGACTCAGCGGTGTCCCCACGCGACTCAGCGGTGTCCCCACGCGACTCAGCGGCTCTCCGCCCCTCAGCGGTCACGGTGATCCGGAGGCTCTCCGCCTGTCAGCGGCTCTCCGCGACTCAGCGGGCGGAGGAGCGGATCGCGTCGACGGTCGCGCGCGCGGTCGTGTTCTCGCCCAGGCGGTTGGGCTTGCCCGTGCCGTGGTAGTCGCTCGAGCCCGTGGTGACGAGCGAGTACTGCTCGGCGAGCTCGCGCAGGCGGCGCTTGCCGTCGGCCGTGTTCTCGCGGTGCTCGACCTCGAGGCCGAACAGGCCGGCGTCGACGAGCTGCGGGAGGATCGACTCGACCGCGATCCCGCGGGCGCTCGCGGCCGGGTGCGCGATGACCGGGACCCCGCCCGCCGCGCGGACCAGGCGCACGGCGTCGACCGGGTCGGGCGCGTAGTGCGGGCGGTAGTAGCCGCCGCGCCAGTCGAGGATCCCCGCGAAGGCCGCGGAGCGGTCGGTGGCCAGGCCGCGGGCGACGAGCGCGTCGGCGATGTGCGGACGCCCGATGGTCGTGCCCGGGCTGGTCTGGGCGAGGACGTCGTCCCAGGTGAGGTCGTAGTCGGCCGCGATCGCGGTGACGATCGCCTCCGCGCGGTGCGTGCGGGCCGAGCGGATGCGCGCGGTCTCGGCCACGAGCCCCGGATCCGCCGGATCGACGAGGTACGCGAGGACGTGGACGCTGGCCCAGCCGACGCGGGAGGAGAGCTCCATGCCGGGCAGCAGGTCGATGCCCGCCTCCTCGGCCGCGGCGAGCGCCTCGGCCCAGCCGCCGGTCGTGTCGTGGTCGGTGAGCGCCACTCCGGCGAGCCCGGCCGCGGCCGCGGCCCGCACCAGGACGGCCGGAGCCTCGGTGCCGTCGGAGACGACGGAGTGGGTGTGGAGGTCGTAACGGCCCCCGTCGACATGCATGCGCTCATCGTAGACGCGCCGCCTGCGAGCCCTCCGATGCCCTAGTAGCCTGGGCGGCGATGGGGACGAGACTGGTGAAGACCGCGGTGGCGGTGATCGTGGCGATCGCTCTGCTGGTGGTCGCGGCGCCCGGCTTCTTCGGGATCGCCCGGGAGGCCCCCTTCGCCCAGCTGGTGCCGTTCCGGCTCGCGACGGGCGCGGCGGCCGTCGGGCTCGCCGCTGTCCTGGTCGTGATCGCGGTCCTCGTCGCTCCGGTCAGGCGCCTCGCGCTGGCCCTCGCGGCGCTCGGCGTCGTCTTCGCGCTCGTGCTCGCGGGAGTGCAGGGAGCGCGGGGCTACGACTCCGCCGCTCCGCGCGCCCACCGCCTCGCCGACGTGCGCCTCGCGACCTGGAACGTGCTGCACGACGGCGTGCCCGTCGACACGATCGCCTCGCTCGCCCGGGAGAGCGCGGTCGACGGCATCGCCCTCCTCGAGGTCTCGCAGACGCACGCGCAGGACGTCGTGAACGCGCTCAGCGCCCAGGGGATGTCGATGACCCTCCACTACGCCGGGTCGGGCGCCGACGACGGGGCGGCCCTGCTGCTCTCCCCCTCGCTCGGCGGCTACAGCGTCGACACCGCCGCGGTCGTCACCGGATCGACACCGTCCCTCGTCGCACGCCCCGACACTCCCGAGCGCCCCGTCCTCGCCGCGGTGCACACCATGGCGCCGATCCCCTCGCGCCTCGCGGAGTGGCGGAGCGATCTGCTCTCGGTCTCCGCGCTCTGCTCCGCGGAGGAGGACGTCGTGGTCCTCGGCGATCTGAACTCCACGGTCGACCACTGGACCGGGCTGCCGGGCTCGGCCGCGCTGGGCGGCTGCCGCGACGCGGGGACCGTCGCGGGCGGCGCCGCCCTGGGCACCTGGCCGTCCTCGGTCCCGCCCGCGCTCGGCGCCCCGATCGACCACGTCCTCTTCTCCGGACGCTGGGAGGTCTCGGGCTACCAGGTCGTCGACGACCGCGACGACGCCGGGAGCGACCACCGGCCGCTGGTCGTCCAGCTCTCGGTCCGCGGGATGGTGAAGGACGCGTCCTGACGCTCCTCCCCGGACGCCGACTCCCCGTCCTCCTCCCCCGCTCGGCCCGTGGCGGCCCCCGCGGCCGTGCGGAGGAGGACAATGGGAGCCATGACGAACACGGAGGAGCGGACCGCCGCTCAGACGCCCGACCCCGCCGCCGCCCCGCGCCCCCGCGC